>JAGLOK010000176.1 GCA_023139005.1 Clostridiales bacterium
TGTAGTATTAGGTGGGGCAGGTCATTCTTCTATATTACTAATATTTTTTAGAAACAGGTCACCGAGTTGGTGATACAGAGTTATTAAATTAAGTGGTTAAAGTAATAATCAAGGGAAGTTTCCTTGTTGAGCATGTCGCTTGCTCGACACCTATGTAAACAAAAAGTGTAATTGATTTTTAGAACATAGCATATTATAATCTTCAGCTTCATGTGGGTAGAAATATATGTATAAACATGCTATATGTCATAAATTCCCATCCGCTGGGAATAATCATGCTGTTAGTCTATATATTTACTTAAAAGGAGTGTTTTTTTAAGGTTCTTAAAAATCCCTGTCAGTCGAAGTTTGAAAGGTGTAGCACGATTATAGTACGACTCCTATCATAAATAGAACAATATTGGAAACTGACACATTCATAAAACTCCGAGTAGACCGCAATAAATCATAGATTATAGTTGAATTCCTATATTATGTTATAATAATTTTTTAGCTAAACTACTTATTCTCATATTGATTAGTTATTAGCTTATCGTATTATACCGACTTCTTCGTCAAGTATACAAGATCAACAAATGAATACAACTGTGAAAATTCACTTTCAGGTTATTAGCTATGCTGTGTAGGTTAATTTAATATAGATAATTATATCCAAATTTGTGTTCTACATGTGTTCTACATGTGTTCTACCCAGAACAATTAAAAAGTATCAAGGTATGTAAACGTACTGTTTAGTTGGAGTATAGCATATATAAGGGCTCTGTAACTGACTGGGAGTCAAGAGGCCGGAGGTTCAAGTCCTCTCACTCAGACCAAATACGAAAAGGCGAAAGCCTTTTTTTATTTGGTCTGAGTTCTTGAAAGTTTTCTCATGAAAACTTGTAACGCGACAGATGTTTCGTAGAAACATCGATAGCGCAGACCTTGGTCTGAGGTACTCGAGTCGTTTGAAAAACGACGCCACCCGACAGATGTTTGCGAAGAAAACATCGTAAGAGCAAACCACTGTATGATGCCCTTTTTTTGTTTGGTAATAATCAACAATTTACAGCACTTGCAAAGATGTTTTCTTATCATATTCAGATTTGTTTCATTGAGGTATGTCATAATGAGAAAAAGTAATATGTATCCTCAACTTGTGCTTAAATTAATAAGCACATTCTTTTTTATGATATACTGTGTTTGAAGTAGATTTCTGGAACAATAAATCATAGGCAAAAAATCCTTATAAATCAATACTTGGAGGGTATCATGAGAAAAACAAAGATTATCTGTACTATGGGCCAGTCAACGGAAGGCTTGTATGAGGAACTAATTGTAAACGGAATGGATGCAGCCAGGTTTAATTTTTCACACGAAAACCACGAAATTCATGGCCGCAGAATAGCAGACATGAAAAGAGCAAGAGAAAAACTAAACATACCGATACCGCTCATATTAGATACTAAAGGTCCTGAAATGCGGATAGGTATGTTAAAAGAGAAAGTGACTTTAGAAAACGGTCATGAAATCATACTAACGGTAGACGACATAATCGGTGATGTAAATATGGTATCGATTACAAATAAAAAGCTATATGAAAAAGTTGATGTTGGTCAGTCAATATTTATTGATGATGGGAGCATCAATCTTGAAGTCGTGGAAATTGCAGATAAGGATATCAAATGCAAGGTGATCTCAGGCGGTGCTTTATCCAGCAGAAAGGGTGTGAATATACCCAACTGTGATACAGGACTACCCTTTATGACGGCGCAGGATTTAAAAGATATCGAGTTTGGTATCGCAATGGATTTTGATTTCATCGCACTTTCATTTGTTCACAATGCAAAGGATATACATACTGTTAAAGACATTTTGAAAAGAAACCACAGAGAAGATATAAAAATAATTGCAAAGATAGAAAACAGTGAAGCTGTAAAAAATATTGATGAGATTATTGCAGCCGCTGACAGCATTATGATCGCAAGAGGTGATCTTGGGATTGAGTTACCCGTCAGTACAGTGCCCAACATTCAAAAACAACTGATAAAAAAGAGCTATAGCAGCAGTAAGCCTGTTATTGTAGCCACTCAGATGCTCGAGAGTATGACGGAAAATCCGATGCCAACCAGAGCAGAAGTTTCTGATGTAGCCAATGCAGTCTACGATGGTACGAGTGTCGTTATGCTGTCAGGTGAAACCGCAGCAGGAATGTTTCCTTTAGAGTCTCTTCAAATGATGACACAGGTTATTAATGAAGCAGAAGCGGCCATAGATTATGAGGCAAGATTTGATCGCAATAGAATGCAGTTTACTGATTATAACGTACTAAATACTATCAGTGAAGCTTCGGTTATTACATCATTTAAGATTAACGCAAAAGCTATTGTTGTACCAACACGTACAGGTAATTCAGCAAGAATGATTTCCAGTTTCCGTCCCTCTAGTCCCATTATTGCAATTTCTATGGACAGTACCACACAAAGACAGCTCAATATATCATGGGGTATTCGTCCGATGTACAGTACCTTCATCAAAGACCAAAAAGAGCTTTTCGAAAAAGTAATGGAAAAAGCAGTCGAATCCGACATCGTCAAAAAGGGTGATTTAGTCATCTTGACTGCGGGAATTCCCACCGGAAGCAAGGGCAAAACGAATATGTTGAAATTACACAAAATCGGTGAAGAAGTCATCGGTCATTAAGGCTCTATAGTAAAAACTATCATAAGTAGACAAGGGATATTCCAGTATAAAACTCCAATAAGAGACGCGTCTTTTTATTATCTGAGCTGCTCAGTCATTTGTAGGACTACCACACCACCCGACAGATGTTTTGAAACTTACAGACTAGCTATTTCTTCGAGAACGTTTCTTCAGGTATAACAGTATCCTCAAGCCTCTGTAAATTGAATATAAATTAGTTTAATGGTATAATAATCAAGTAATAGCTTCAAAGCTAAGAAACTCTTATTAACTAATTCCCATTGAATCGTAATTAGATGGGGAATACATTTTTTCATAATGAGAACTTTTATTACATTTTAGATAGAATTTATCTTTGTTTTTTGTGTCTCAATTTAACAAATTGGTGCAATCGAGCTGATGTAAATCAACTAAATCAACTGATTCTTTAAGAATCAAAACATACGACAACCCGACCTTAAATGGGTTCATTTATGTCGCTTTTTTTAAGCTTTGACATGATCATACTCATTGTCTGATAAATTATATATAGCGACGAGGAGAAATGCTTAATGAATAAAATACTAAAAATTAACAAGAAGTGCTATTTTCCAGATGTTTCTGAAGAAAAATGGAATGATTGGCAATGGCAGATGGATAATCAAATTGAAACGATAGATGAATTGAAAAAATATATTACACTTCATGATGATGAAAAAATGAAAAGTGCTAATATGTCGTTAAAAATGGGGATTACGCCTTACTATCTTTCATTAATCAATCCAGATGATGAAAATGATCCCATCAGAAAGCAAGCGATACCAACAAAATATGAACTTGAATATTCATCGGCCGATTGCTTTGATCCACTAAACGAAGATGGTGACTCGCCTATCCCGGGATTAACGCACCGCTACCCTGACCGAGTATTATTACTGGTTACCGATCAATGCGCTATGTACTGTAGGCATTGTACACGCAGGAGATTTGCAGGACAAAAAGACTTGCAGCTCCCAATGCATCAAATCAATCGCGGAATCGATTATATAGCCAAGAATAAGGCCATTCGTGATGTTTTATTATCTGGAGGCGATGCATTAATGATCCCTACAGAGGATTTGGAACATATCATTCAAAAGCTAAGAAAGATTCCTCATGTTGAAATTATTCGTATTGGAACACGCGCGCCTGTAGTATTGCCACAGCGAATTGATGATGAGTTAGTTGACATGTTAAAAAAGTATCATCCAATTTGGGTGAATATGCAGTTTAACCACAGCAACGAAATTACACATCAATCAACAGAAGCATGCAGAAAATTGGCAGACGCAGGCATTCCACTCGGCAATCAATCAGTCTTGCTACGAGGTGTAAATGATTGTGTGCATGTAATGCGCAAGCTGATGAATGGATTGGCTAAAATACGCGTTCGACCGTACTATATCTATCAATGTGATCTTTCCATGGGAATTGAACATTTTCGGACGTCCGTTTCAAAAGGAATCGAAATTATTGAAGGACTTCGTGGCCATACATCAGGTCTATGCGTACCTACATTTGTAGTTGATGCACCAGGCGGTGGCGGCAAAATACCGGTCATGCCCAATTATCTTATCTCCCAAAGCCATAATAGAACTGTACTAAGAAATTTTGAAGGTGTGATTACCTCTTATCAAGAACCGGAAAACTATACACCCGGATGTACATGCAAAGTATGCACGGGCAAAAAAGAAAAACATGAAACTGGCGTATCGGGATTGTTGCATGGCGAAAACATTGCACTAACGCCTGACCTTTCCAAAAGCAGTAATAAAAAATCGAAATCTAATGTGATTTCTGGTTAAATAGGAGAAATTTATATATGAAAACCATTACAATCATCGGCGGTGGAAATAGTGCCCATGTATTGATACC
>JAGLOK010000177.1 GCA_023139005.1 Clostridiales bacterium
CTTTTGCTGATGATTCCGAATATGTATAAGATTGCAGGCGAAGTGCTGCCATGTGTTTTCCATGTAAGTGCACGTGCAGTAGCAACACATGCATTATCCATTTTTGGTGATCATAGTGATGTAATGGCAACACGCCAAACAGGTTTTGCAATGGTTGCATCAGCTTCTGTTCAAGAAGTTATGGACCTTGCTCTTGTATCGCACATATCATCACTGAATTCTTCCATTCCATTTTTGCATTTCTTTGATGGATTCAGAACATCTCATGAAATACAAAAAATCGATGTAATCGATTATGAAGATATGGAGAAACTCATGCCATGGGATATGGTGGATGCATTCCGCGAACGTGCAATGAATCCTGAACATCCCCATTTGCAAGGCACTGCACAGAATCCTGATATCTTCTTCCAATCAAGAGAAGCTGCAAACAAATTCTATGACAACACTCCAGCTATCGTAGAAGATGCAATGAAGAAAGTATCCAAGCTTACAGGCAGAGAATATAATCTATTTGACTATGTCGGAGCAGAAGATGCAGAGAAGATCATTATCATCATGGGCTCAGGCGCAGATACAACAGATGAAACAGTTGAATACCTCACTTCAAAGGGTGAAAAAGTAGGCGTTCTGAAAGTTCGTTTATATAGACCATTTTCTATCAAGCACTTCATGAATGCAATTCCACAAACAGTCAAGAAAATTGCAATCTTGGACAGAACTAAAGAATCCGGTTCAGTTGGTGAACCTTTATACGTAGACGTTCGTACAGCATTTGCAGAAACAGGACGTAAGGTAGAAACTATCGTTGGTGGCAGATATGGAATGGGTTCAAAGGAATTCACACCTACAATGGTGAAAGCTGTATTTGATAATTTAGACGTAAAAGAACCAATGAATCATTTCTCAGTTGGTATAAATGATGACGTGTCACACCTTTCGATACCTATGACTGAAACTATCAACACAGTACCTGAAGGCACCATCTCTTGTAAGTTTTATGGTCTAGGCAGTGATGGTACAGTAGGGGCAAACAAAAACTCGATCAAAATTATCGGTGATCATACCGACTTGTATGCACAAGGTTATTTCTCATATGACTCCAAAAAGTCCGGTGGTATCACAGTGTCTCACCTTCGTTTTGGTAAAAAGCCAATCACTTCAACATACCTCATTGAAGATAAAGCAGACTTTGTTGCATGTCACAATGCAAGCTATGTCACACGCTATGACCTCATCACATCTATTCGTGAGGGTGGCTCATTCCTTCTTAACAGTCCTTGGACACTAGAGGAAATGGATGCGCAACTTCCATACACCATGAAAAATCAAATTGCGAAAAAGAACATCAAGTTCTACAACGTTGATGCAGCCAAAATCGCAGAAGATGCAGGCATGCGTGGACGCATTAACACAGTTATGATGGCAGACTTCTTCAAGCTTTCCGGTGTTATTCCTTATAAAGATGCTGAAAAGTACATGAAAGATGCAGTTAAGAAAACTTATGGTAAGAAGGGTGACGATATCGTCAACATGAACTATGCAGCTATTGATAATGCAGTTGCAGGCATCGTTGAGATGAAGTATCCCGATTCATGGAGAACAGCAACAGAGGGTGCATCTCCACACAGAGTATCAGGAACAGACTACGTAAATAATGTAGTATCCCCAATACTTGCACTTGAAGGAAACGACCTTCCTGTTTCATCATTTGACTTTGCAGGACGTTTCCCCACTGCAACATCACAGTATGAAAAACGCGGCATCGCAGACTATGTGCCTGAGTGGATACCTGAAAGCTGTATACAATGTAATCAATGTGCGTTTGTATGTCCACATGCTGTTATTCGTCCGGTACTTGTCAAAGAGGGAACTAAGGTTCCTGAAGGCTTTACAACAGTCAAGACAATCGGCAAGGCATTTGCAGGCTATGAATACAGAATTCAAGTTTCTACACTGGATTGTACCGGTTGTGGCAACTGTGCTGATATCTGTCCAGGACGCAAAAGTGTAAAAGCACTTGAAATGAAGTCATTTGAATCTCAACAGTATAACGTTGAGTTGCACAAATTCTCAACAACACTACCCATTGAAGAATTTGATATGAAAATGAATGTTAAGAATTCACAGTTTAAACAACCATTATTCGAGTTCTCAGGCGCATGTGCAGGCTGTGGTGAAACACCATATATTAAATTACTTACCCAGTTATTTGGCGATCGAATGGTGATTGCTAACGCAACTGGCTGCTCTTCCATTTATGGTGGTAACCTTCCTACAACTCCATACACATTCAACAAAGACGGACGCGGCCCAGTTTGGTCTAATTCATTGTTCGAAGATAATGCAGAATTTGGACTCGGTTTCC
>JAGLOK010000178.1 GCA_023139005.1 Clostridiales bacterium
AACTTATCTCCAAAAAACTCTTCTGTCAGATCAAGCTCAACACTTTTGATATCAAACGGTATTAGATAATCGAATTCTTTAACTGCTGCTATCCAATCACTTTCATCAGTGATTGCGCTACTATCATCGACAGCAGGAGTTGCAGTAGGCACTGGCTCAGTAACCTCGTCATCTTTATTAGCTTCTGTATTTTGCTCCTCTACAGTTGGTTGTTTTTCCGCTTTCAAGCACGCAGTAGTAAAGCAGGCAACGATCATAATGCAAGCCAAGAGTGTTATTATCACTGCCGTTGATTTCTTATTCGGTTTCATCATGTTTATTATCTCCTTTTGTGGCTGAGTTTTTTTATGCATAGGTATAAAATAAGAATAGTTCAACATCAGTAGATTGCGCCTTGTTGCTAGGCTTCCACAAGAAATTATATCACAATTCATGTACTATATAGCATTTTGTACCAATGTTCACATTAATTTCTAATTTTAGCTTTTACGATAAATACCAACACCTGCAAATTACAGGTGTTGTTTAAATATGGATTGATATTGTATTTCAATTAGTTAAATGCATGTGTCTCATAATGATGAACATTCCCTTCTATATCGACTGACACAACATATCTATAAGATGATTCATATGCAAATTGTATATGATACAAGATTTCTCCTTTTTCAAAAAAATCCTGTTGTTGAGGTTGTAGTATATACGCTGAAGTCAAAGTAGGAAGCGAATGTGTAACTGTTAATTTTGTTGCATCCTTGATATCTGTTACTTTGATTACATGCTGCTTTGCAATTTGAATTGCTTCATCAAGCTGTACCACGTCTAGATTGTCCGTTATTGGGTATACATACAAAGTAGAACAAACACCATTTCCTGCATATATATAAGCTTTGCAATCATAGTCATACGCTTCGATTGTTGGATTGTCAGATCGGTATTCAAATTCCAGTAAGTACGTAGGTTTTATTGCATCGGATATGTTTGCACTTGCAAGTGTTAGATATGTATCATCACTAATATGTGCGATTTTCTTAATAAATTCTATAGCAGTCTCTTTTGCAGCATCAATTGATACGCCTGCTTCCCAGTTCACATCGCGAGGATAACTCTCCATAGTATCCAGCTCTCCTTCGCCATTGAGTTGTATTCTAAAAGGACGTTTATCTTCCCCTATTGTGCCTACTGCATAAAAAGTATTACGTGTTTTCTCAGCTGAGTGTTCATATGAACTCGACTCATATTCGTCGATTACGACATTGCTCTTCTGCCATGTTTTCTCTGCATAATCTAGTGCAATATCTTTTAATTCTTCATCCGATAAACGGAAAGGAACAAATTCATCGATATGTTTATTACGGTACCGTACCAATGATTGATCAGACTCAAGCAGTGTTATCCAAATCATTGGACTACTTGTATACTTTAAAAGTTGATCATCAAAATATTGTTCGGCTCCCATGTAATCAAGTATGTCACTGGTTACTATATCCATATCATTAATTGTACGTTTCCCCTTATCAATCATCACTCTGTTGGCTTTGACCTTTTCTTTTGCAGCAGCGATCACACTATCAACTTTAACTCCATTGATGTATGTTGTACTGCTATTGTCATCAGCAGTCGGTGTGTCTTTAATAGGACGACTTTCTGCGGATACAATATCTCCGTTTGAAGCCAGTATGCCCACGTAATAATCAAAATCAAAGTCGTCTTCAGTCGGATTAT
The DNA here is from genome assembly GCA_023139005.1 of Clostridiales bacterium. Taxonomy (GTDB): domain Bacteria; phylum Bacillota; class Clostridia; order Christensenellales; family UMGS416; genus JAGLOK01. The sequence continues at coordinate 1,726 of JAGLOK010000178.1, forward strand.
CAGATCGATATTCGTATACAATCATATATATTGGTAAATATTCTTCATTTATATCTTCGCTTTTAATCACAAGATTACTTTCATCTTTAATGTGCGAATTTCTAATTATTTGCACAACGGCTATCTCCTTTGCCTCATCCACTGAGATACCTGCTTCTCGGTTCACATCACTAGGGAAACTAAGGATATATTCCAATGCACCATTTCCATTAAGTCCAACTTGAAAAGCTTGCTCATCAACACCCATAGTACCCTCTACAACAAATAAATATTTTTTTTCATCAAATGGAGGTGGACTCCAAACCTTATGTTCTAGTACTTCAATCACATCTGCATCCCACACTTCTCGCACATACTCTTGTGCTATCTCTATCATTTCATCATCTGATAATTGGATAGGATTACTTAAGTCTATTTCATCAGTTCTATAGCTTACCAATGAATAGTCTGATGCTAATACTTTGTAAGAATCTTTTCCATCTGCAAGATACCATAATATTTCATCATTAAAATATTGTTCTGAGCTTCTATATCTAATTTTTTCATTAGTGGTAAGCTCCAGATCTTTGATTGCTTGCCTACCTTGTTCTATCATCTCACTGGTTACTGTGATTCGCTCTGATGTTGTCGGTTGATTTTCTTCATCCTCCCCCTTCAAGCACGCAGTCGTAAAGCAGGCAAATATCATAACGCAAGCTAAGAGTATGGTTATCATCATGATTGCTTTTGATTTTTTAGTGGGCTTCATCATGTTTATGACTCTCCTTTTCATAGCTGAATTGTTTTTGCAGAATGACACCGTAAGGGGCAGTGCATTGTTTCTTTGGGTCAGGCGCATCACGTCCAATAGCGACTGGGTGTAGTCAGAGTGATCGCATGGTTCTAGGTATTTCAGCACCATCTCATCGCACACCACTTCAACATTTTCAAGATAGCTCCTGTAGGCAACATGCACCAGTGGATTGAACCAGTTGAGTGTCTTGGCCACAAGCCACAGATAGTTTTTTAATATATCATATCGCTTCACATGGCATAGTTCATGCAGTAATATGCCTAAAAGTTTTTTCTCACCGATTACCTCTTTGAGATCGATGGGCAGTACAATGACTGGATTCATGATGCCATAGACAATGGGAATGTCCACATAGGGTGATGATACGATCCTCACTTTTCTATCAGTGCCCGCAACTTTCATTGCGTATGCAAGTTGTTCATCAAGCTCTTCATCTATCGCGTGTGTATTTCTCAGCTTTTTGTAAAAGCAAATTATTCTATATATGCTTTTTGTCACTATAAACAGCGCGCCCACAAGCCATGCAATAAATAAAGCATTCCATATGTCAATGCCCGATATCACATCAAGCACTTTACTACCCAATGAGAGTTCTGGGGCTTTTGTTGTTGTAAATATAGGTCGATTGAAAGTCTCCTCCTCCAAAACTGGAGGCAAGGCAACCATAGGCGATACGCTAACATCTTCTGCTACCACTTCGTCACGAGGGGTTTCAACACGCACTGCCATATCAGCAGAAGGCTTTCCGATTAATCCAAAATGCACAGGTGACTCCACTGTAATGGGCAGTATCAATCGTACCAATACCACAATCCACAGCGCTGCCATCAACTTTGCAGAAATCTTCTTGTGCAACAGTTGCTTGATTCCCCAGACAACCATGATGAGTGCCGAGGAAAATAGTGTCATTTCCATCAGCGTTTTTATTGTACTTTGCATTTATTCACCTACTGTTGTTATTTTCTCTGTATTTTTTGCATAGATTCTATTATTTATTAATTATCCTTTCGCACTTCCTGCAAAACGTAAAACCTCACCCGTTCCTGTCATCATCAGATAATAGATATACTCATCACCATAGTCAAAGTAGAAAGTATACACAAGCTCTCCCTGATATATAATTACATCTGTATACAATTCGAGCTTTTTATATTTTGATATATCCTTGTGCTCAGTATTTTGGGCAAGATGCTCTATTGCCAATTTTTCTGCTTCATCCATTTGAATAATATCAATGTTATCTGCAATTGGGCGAACAGCCCAAAAATAAATCTCTCCATTGGAAGCATATACCCTAATCTGATAATCAAAATCATATTCTGTAACAGTCGGATTATCTGATCGATACTCGTATTCAAACACATACATTGGTGTATACTTTACTTTCAGATAATCATTTATTAGCACAAGTTTACTTTCATCAATCTCGTAGGTATCATTCTTTATTTTCTCAATAGCAATACTTTTTGCCTCATCCATTGAGATACCCATATCCCAATTAATATTGGTTGGAAATCTTCTATAGCTATATAAATCACCTTCTCCATTAAGCTTAATTTCAAAAGGTTGTTCATCTTCACCTATTGTACCTTCAATAATAAATTGAAAAAAATCATCAATTGATTCTACAGAATAATTCTTAACTTCATGCTTCAATATTTCTATATCCTCGATACCATAAAATCTTTTCACAAAATCAGTTGCAACTTTTATTAGTTCATCATCAGAAAATTGCATCGGCATACTAGATGTCAAATTATAATTAGCGTAGTACATTAATGATAAATCCGATTCGAATAGTGTGCAATAAACATTACGATTAATTGAATAGTCTAATACTTTATGTTCAAAGTACATATTTGGTTGTATATAATCAATCATATCAATTTCCAAGAGTTCCAAATCTTTTATTGCCTGTTTTCCATTAAAAACCACTTTTTTAGTATCTATAAACCCATTAATGGATTCAATGGTATCGGGTGATATCGTTTTAGTTGGAGGCGTTGTTGTTTTTTCTGCTGTATTTGTGATTTTGCTCTCCACTGTCGGTAGAGTTTCTTCAACTTCACCTTTTAAACATGCTGTGGTAAAGCAAGTAACTATCAAAACACAAGCAAGCAGTATTGTAATTAACATAACAGTTTTAGATTTTTTTGCAGGTTTCATGATGTTTAGCACTCTCCTTTTAATGGTCGATTTGTTTTTGCAAAAGGACACAGTTAGTGGCAGTTCATTTTGTTTCTTGATTAATCGCATGACATCCAACAGCGACTGTGTGTATTCGCATTGGTCGTTAGGTTCAAGTGACTTTATTACCCTCTCATCACAAACAACTTCAATGTTTTCTATATAGTTTTTATATGCAATATGTACTAATGGATTAAACCAATAAATAGTTTTTGCAACAAGCCAAATGTAGTTTTTTAGTAAATCGTATCGCTTCACATGGCACAATTCATGAAGAAGTATACATGACAACTT
>JAGLOK010000179.1 GCA_023139005.1 Clostridiales bacterium
TGCATTCAGGCATGCTATCACAGAGCTTTTGTGAGCACTATTCACATCAGAGATATAGACAATATCAATATTGCTATCAGCACACATAGTGCTTACACCTTCGTATGCATGGGGAACGTCATATTTCTTTGCAAATACTTCTGCTCTTTTTTGAGAACGAGAAGAAACAGCATAAAGCTGTGCGCCATCGCATTCTGCAAGAGTTAATGCAAAACTTTGCGCAATGCTGCCGGGACCGATGATTGCCCAGTTGAAAATCTTCATGATAATGTCCTTTATAAGCAATATGTTGCTTGAGAATTTTTGATATGAAAAGTATATCATTATAATAATTCGGACACAAGAAATGAGGCAAGAGTCATTTGATATTTGACTATTTTTGATGTATAAATAAAGAATGAACTAGCAGGAGAACTATATGATTAACATTTTAATGAAACGTCTGCTGGACGAAGAAGACATACAGATATTGATGGACAAATATGATGTGAATATCATACTGGCAGATGTACATGAATACCCAGCGCAAGAAGTGCTCGATACCATTGAGGTGTATTTTGGTTGGATGAAAAAGGATACTGTGGAGATGATGCCAAACCTAAAGTGGATTCATATTTTCTCTGCAGGGGTTGACTGTGCGATTAATATACTCAAGCAGGAAGAAAATCCGCCGAAACTATCCAACAACACAGGAGCATATGGCGTGCAATTGTCGGAACATAGCCTGGCATTTGCATTGGCACTGAACAAAAATCTACCCAAAGCAATACGCGATGCGGAGAATGAAATGTGGACAGGAGAAAGTGAGACACGAGAGATCTATGGGTCAACTGTGGGCGTAGTGGGACTAGGAGATGCAGGCGTGCATAGTGCGCAGCTCTTTCATGCACTGGGTGCAAGAGTGTATGGACAGAAACTTGATGAAATACAAAAACCTATCTATATAGACAAGATGTACTATGGAAATGATGGACTCGATGAGATGTTACCTCTGTGTGATTATGTGATAATCACATTGCCAGGCACTGAAAAGACACGCAATTTGTTTGACAGAAAACGTCTTATGAAAATAAAAAAGGGTGCTATCATTACTAATATTGGTAGAGGGTATATCATTGACTGTGATGCACTTGCAGACCTATTGAACAGTGGGCATATTGGAGGTGCAGGTCTTGATGTTACAGAACCTGAGCCGCTACCTGAAGGACACAAACTATGGCATGCACAAAATGTCATCATCACACCACATACAGCGGGTCCATCCCCTGGTAAATCAAAGCGTGCAAGGGAAGTTTTCCAAAGAAATCTTGAAGCGTATATAATAGGACAAAGGATGCCTACAGAAATTGATTTCGATAAAGGGTATTAATGTTATAGTATAATAATAGACGAGTATGACCGAAAACAAGAAGGTGAATGAATGGATACACATGAATGTAAATCAACAGTTCTAATCATATTCGGTGCAACAGGGGACTTGACGCATAGAAAACTTATGCCTGCCTTATACTTTCTAGAAAAAGAGAAAAAGATATCCGATGACTTTCAGATTATTGCAATAGGAAGACGAAACAAGACCAGTGAGAGCTATATTGAAGAAATCGTAGATAGCATTAAATCTAATGTATCTGAGCGGTTGAATCATGAAATACTCGAAAAGCTTGCAAAAAGAATACAATATCATCGGCAGACTTTTGCAGATGATTTGGGATATCAAAAGCTACATAATGATATAGAGGCGATCCATACATGCTGCAATATACTGTACTACCTTGCAGTTGCGCCAGAGTACTTTGATGTAATTATTGAAAAGCTTGAGCGCTATAATATGACACAGAAAGAAGGCGCTTGGAGAAGAGTTGTGATTGAAAAGCCTTTCGGAAGAGATCTGACGACAGCAGAAGCACTTAACAGCAGAATTTCTAGCATTTTCGAAGAAAAAGATATCTACAGGATTGATCATTATCTTGGAAAAGAGATGCTGCAAAACATGTTAGTTCTACGGTTTGCAAATGCATTCCTAGAGCCTATCTGGAATCATCAACATATTGATAATGTACAAATATCATCATGTGAGACATTGGGGGTGGAAACTCGTGGGGCATACTACGAAAGTTCCGGGATATTGCGTGATATGGTACAAAACCATATGCTACAATTGGTGATGCTGACTGCGATGGAGCCACCTAAAAGCTTTAGTGAAAAGCATATACGAGATGAGAAACTTAAAGTACTGGAGTCCCTCACTGAGAATATGGAAAAAATCGAAACCGCATGCGGGCAATACGATAGTGGAACGATGGATAAAAAAGCTGTTGCCTCCTATCGACAGGAAGACAAAGTAGCAGGAAACTCCAATGTAGCAACCTTTGCTGCAATGAAGTTTATCTTAAATAATGAGCGGTGGAAAGATGTGCCGTTTTATGTGCGGACAGGAAAAAGACTTGAACAAAAAGTAACAGAAGTAGTGATTGAGTTTAAGCACTTACCTCAGATGAAAAACTTTGAAAATAGCGAACACATAAAACCCAATACATTGGTAATCAAGATTCATCCTGAAGAGGGGATTGAGTTTAAGTTTAATACCAAAAAACCCAGAACTATAAATGATGTGGTTCCAGTGAATATGAATTTCTGCCAAAACTGTGAAACGGGTGTTAGCTCTCCAGAAGCATATGAACGGCTATTGCATGACGCGCTACGAGGTGATGCGACGCTATTTACAAGATGGGATGAAGTAAAACAATCGTGGATACTAATTGATGCTATACTCGCGAAATGGGGAAAGAAAACACTGCATTTCCCGAACTATAAAGCAGGTACTTGGGGTCCTGAAACAGCGCATGAGCTCCTTGGTAAAGATGGTAGAAGGTGGTGGGTAGAGTAGGATACTAGTTCCTATCTTTCGTTTTATTAAATGCAGATACATCAATTATTTGATATCCTTTTGAACGCTTTCCAAGTAATCCTTGATTGCAAAGATCTACAAGTGTGCGATGCAAATGTCTGTAACTTGTTCCGAGAATCTCTGATAAATCGGTCAACTTTTCATTGAAATAACCATCTTGATGGGTCATTGCGATATATGCCAACAATCGTGTCTTTAATGTATGAAGCACATTGAATGTCGCGCTACTCGTACTGACAAAGAGCTTATCTGACAATTCCTTCCCCACACAATTCATAAAATCCAAATTGTTTTTTAAATACTCTTTATGCGTAACCATTGGAATGGCGATGCATATAACTTCGGTGATCGCTTGTATTCCCAATGCTGCTGTGTCACGATCGCTCATTAATTCGGCTTCACCAATAATTCCTTTGGTTGTATAGAATGCAATCAAGAGTGTTTTACCATTTTCAGATGTGTAAAAGACCTTCGCTTTTCCTTCTAGAAAGAAAAACAAATGATCAAATGTATTGCCTTGGTAATAGATGAATTCGCCACGCTCATACCTTTGAATATAGATGTCACTGGTATCGATATCAGTCAATCCATATTCTTTGAGAACATTGATGTGTTGGAGTTTTAACTGTTGCTTTATCATATTACGATAAACATGACATATGACATATTATTTGTCAAGGAGAGATGATAGTATTACGGATGAGGTGTTATTTAGTGTATTATTTTATTTCTATGATAATTGGAGTGCTAGTCTCCTACTTGATTGTCGTAAATGGACAATTAGCACAGGGCTATGGTATATATTCATCTGCAGTGATTGTACATTTCATAGGATTGGTACTCAGTGTAATCATATATGCGTTTGCAAAACAAACAAACAAACCCAAAAAGAAGCTGCCTCTTTATTATTATATTGGCGGCGCACTGGGTGTAGGTACGATTGTTTTTAGTAGTATTGCATTTGGTAAGATTAGTGTATCTGCAATCTTGGCTATTGGATTATTTGGTCAAAGCATCACATCTATTGTTATTGATCAATATGGAATATTTGGAATGCCGAAAACTATATTTGCAAAGAAGAA
>JAGLOK010000018.1 GCA_023139005.1 Clostridiales bacterium
AATATTACACAAATTGAAGATGCCATAAAAAAAGCAGGCTATGTACCGATTCGGATAGAAGAGAAAAAAACAGAATTAAATACAGCAGATAAAAAAGAGCAAGAAAGAAAGATATATAGAATAAAGCTTATTGTTGCTGCGATATTTGCTATTCCACTTTTTTATATCGCAATGGGTCCAATGATTCCATCAATCAGTCTTCCGATACCCAACTTCATGAACCCAATGCAAAGCCCATTCAATTATGGATTGATTCAATTGCTACTAACGCTACCAGTTGTTGCTGTAGGGTACAAGTTTTACACAGTGGGATATAAGACATTATTCCGCGGTAGTCCAAATATGGACTCTTTGATTGCAATCGGAACTACGGCTGCTATATCTTATAGTGTGTATTCGTTTATACAGGTAGCTAGCGGGAATCATCAATTTGTAGAAGAGATGTACTTTGAGTCCGCAGCAGTGATAATTACTTTGGTTATGCTGGGCAAATATCTTGAAGCAAAGTCTAAAGGAAAAAGTAGCGAGGCTATCAAGAAACTGATGGGACTTGCACCCAAGACAGCGAGGGTAATGCGTGATGATATAGAGATAGACATTCCCATTGATGAAGTGATAGTAGGGGATATAGTAATTGTTAGACCAGGTGAGAAAATCCCTGTTGATGGAGAGGTCATATATGGCAACACATCAGTTGATGAATCGATGCTTACAGGAGAAAGTATCCCGATAGAAAAAGGGGTATCTGATACGGTCACGGGAGCGTCAATCAATAAAAATGGAATGATACGATTTAGGGCAATAAAAGTCGGTAAGGATACCGTATTGGCACAGATAATCAAGCTAGTTGAAGAAACACAAGGCACGAAAGCGCCGATAGCAAAAATAGCGGATATTGTATCGGGTTACTTTGTACCTATTGTTATTGGTATTGCATTAATATCTGCAGTGGCTTGGTTTATTTCTGGGCAAAGTATTGCGTTTGTATTGACGACATTCGTTGCGGTGTTGGTTATTGCATGTCCTTGTGCGCTGGGTCTTGCGACACCAACTGCCATCATGGTGGGAACGGGGAAAGGCGCAGATAATGGTGTATTATTTAAAAATGGAGAATCACTTGAAATCACTCATAAAGTGGAGGTTGTGGTATTTGATAAGACTGGAACTATTACAAAAGGAACACCTGTGGTGACAGATATCATCACTTTCAATGAATTTTTAGAAAATGAATTGCTTAAAGTAGCAGCGTCCGCTGAGAAGGGATCAGAGCATCCATTGGGAGAAGCGATTCTTGAAAAAGCAAAGGAACGTGAATTAGAGCTCTATGCAGTATCGGAGTTCATTGCAATACCTGGTCATGGAATCAATGCAAAGATGGATAAAATGACTATACTCCTCGGTAATGAGAAATTAATGATGGACAATAATATATCAGTAGCTAAAGTGATATCAAGCTCGGATATGCTTGCAGATCAAGGTAAGACACCGATGTTCATTGCAGTTGATAGTGTGCTTACAGGCATTATTGCTGTTGCAGATGTTGTCAAAGAGTCAAGCAACAAGGCGATACAATCATTGCACAACTATGGAATCAAAACAGCAATGATTACAGGCGATAATGACAGAACTGCGCAGGCTATTGCAAAGCAGGTGGGGATTGATATGGTTCTCTCTGAAGTATTACCACAGGATAAGGCAAATGAAGTTAAGAAACTACAGAAAAAATATACACGAGTTGCCATGGTGGGCGACGGCATCAATGATGCACCTGCACTAGTACAAGCTGATGTGGGTATTGCTATTGGATCAGGTACAGATGTTGCAATAGAGTCTGCAGATGTGGTGCTCATGAGAAGTGATTTGATGGATGTGCCTTACGCTATTGCACTTTCAAAGGCAGTGATTCGAAATATTAAGCAGAATCTGTTTTGGGCATTTGGATATAATGTATTGGGGATTCCTCTTGCAGCCGGGTTGTTATACTTGTTTGGAGGGCCACGCTTAAATCCAATGTTTGCAGCTGCTGCGATGTCACTAAGTTCTGTATCGGTAGTCACCAATGCACTAAGGCTTAATGCATTTAAAATCAAGGAAAAACGTATAAAGGAGAATGAAGATGAGTAAGACTTTAAAAGTTGAAGGAATGTCATGTGGACACTGTGTAAATAGGGTTAAAAATGCTATAGAGGAACTACAAGGAGTATCAAATGTTGAAGTGTCTCTTGAAAAGAAGAATGCAGTAGTTGACTATGATGAGAAGGTACTTAGTTCGGACGTTATCATAGCAGCGATAGAAGAAGTTGGATATGATGCTACATTAGATTGAAGAGTATCACAATGAAAAAGAGTCGCTTCAGAAATAGCGACTCTTTTTTATATCTAGTTTAGAATTCATCATCATCTTCTAGTGGGATGATTCCATCGGGCTCAATGATAAATTTTGTTTCGTTTGTTTCAGTGATTTGTGGCGCTTTTGAAGGTTTCTCTATTTGGATGTTTTCTTTTGTTTGATGGCTTTTAGTACCTTTGATTAACCGATTTAGTTCATTGACCACATTCTCCAAGGCCTGTGCTTGATTCTTTAAATCTTCTGCAGATGTAGCACTTTCCTCTGCAGTGGCTGCAGTATTTTGCACCACACCTTCCATTTGACTGATGGCTTGTGTTACTTGCGCCGTACCTCTGGCTTGCTCATCGCTTGCTGTAGAGATCTCACCAATGAGTTGATTCACACTATTTGATTTATCCATAATCTCGTTCAGTGCAGCATTCACTTCTTCGCTGAGTGATACACCGTGTTCGGATAACTGAATGTTTCGATCGATAATATCAGCGGTATCGCGTGCTGCTTGTGCGCTTTTTTGTGCAAGACTGCGAACTTCTTCTGCAACGACTGCAAAGCCTAGACCGGCTTCACCTGCACGTGCAGCTTC
>JAGLOK010000180.1 GCA_023139005.1 Clostridiales bacterium
CCCGCATCTGTGCAGGAAACATAACACGTAGTGAATCCACTAGTAAGCATCTGTATTTCTCTTTCATCCAATGTGCTAGTTCCAGCGTTTCTTTTGTCAATGATGGAATATCATCTAGGCATTTGATGATTGATTTTAATCTGTTTTGTGGGACATCTGTGGTATTTGAAATTGCAATGACATAGCCTTCAATTGTGCGTGGACCAAACGGTACTTTCACACGCATTCCACTTTCTATTTGGATGTCATCAGGAATGATATAATCAAATATGCGATCGACATCGCTATTTGCAACATCAACGATAACGTTCGCGTAATGTGTCATCTTACGAATCTTTAAAGAGGTTTGATAGTTCTTCTATGATAATTCCTGAAAGCTCTTTTTTGCTCATAATGTCTAAGCTTTGTACTGTACCATCTTTTTTGATGATACTTGCAATATTAGTATCTCCTGCAAAGCCTGCACCCTTTTGTGTGATATCATTTGCAACAATCATGTCTGCATTCTTCTTCTTCAGTTTGCTTTTTGCATTTTCTATGACATTTTCACTTTCAGCTGCAAATATAATGATCTTTTGATTGGTCTTCTTTATTCCCATATCCAGTGCGACATCGGGGTTACCTGATAACTCTAGGGTGTACTCCCCTTTATCTTTCTTGATTTTCTGATCATGTGTGATCTTTGGCTTAAAGTCAGCGGGTGCTGCTGCTGCAATCAAAGCATCACAGTATGCAAATTCATCTGATACTGCATCATACATTTGTTTTGTGGACTTAATCTTTATTACAAGCACACCATTCGGCGGCATAATATTTGTAGGACCTGTAACTAGAGTTACCTCAGCACCTGCATCAAATGCAGCTTCAGCTATAGCATAACCCATTTTACCCGAAGAATGATTTGTGATGTAGCGAACCGGGTCAATCTTCTCAACTGTCGGTCCTGCTGTTACAATGATCTTTTTTCCTTCTAATATGTTTGACATATCCAAAAGTTCTTTGACTTTGCCTACAATGTCTACGGGTTCGCTCATGCGTCCGATATCATTATCGCCACATGCTTGCAGTCCTCTTTCCGGTCCAATGAAGTGGTATCCTCGTTTTTTAAGTGTTGCAATGTTTTCTTTTACGGCATCGCTTTTGTACATGGCAACGTTCATCGCCGGTGCAATCAATATTTTGGATGTAACCGCCATCGCTGTTGTTGTGAGCATATCATCAGCTACCCCATGTGCAAGCTTACCAATAACATTGGCTGTCGCCGGTGCAATAACAAATACATCCGCTTTTTTCGCAAGCGAAATATGCTCCACTTCCCATGGAGATTCCCTATTGAACATATCTGTAATCACGGGATTATTCGATAGCGTCTCAAATGTAAGCGGTGCAACAAATTCACATGCATTTTTCGTCATGATACAATGCACATTCACGCCAGTCTTTTTCAATCGGCTGACAATCTCTGCACTCTTATAAGCTGCGATACCGCCACTGATTGCTACAACGACCGTTTTCATTAGTCAAATTGTCTTTTGTAGGTTACTTTACCCTCATATGTTTCGTGTGTTGCAATAGAAACAGGACGCAAGTAATCATCGCTCTCTACAAGTGGTGTTGCGCCTTCGATAAGCTGTCTTGCTCTTTTTGCAACCTCGATTACTAGGGTATACCTACAGTCAACTCGATCGAGTAATTCATCTATTGATGGGTTAATCATAAAATTTGCTCTCCTTTAATTCTTTAATAAATTCACGTTTGCGCCACGACCTGCTTCTTTCTGCTTCTATCGCATGTTTCATACGCAAAACGGCTTTTTCTAAATTGTCATTTACGATAATATAATCGTATTCTTCTGCCATGTCAAGCTCAGATCTCGCACTATTTAGGCGTTTTCTTAGTTGTGCATCTGTTTCGCTGCCTCTTCCCTTTAGTCTATCATACTGTGCTTGAATAGTGGGAGGCACAATAAATATATATAGTGCATCGGGTGCTGTTTTTTTGATTTGCATTGCACCTTGTGGGTCGATTTCAAGGATGACATCGTGTTCTTTCAGGCAATTGTCCACATATTTTTTAGGTGTACCGTAGTAATTGTCATATACTTTTGCATACTCCAAGAATTGTTTGTTTTGAATCATCGTTTCAAACTCTTCTTCTGATTTGTAGAAATAGTTCACACCTTCTGCTTCTCTTGGACGTGGCTTTCTTGTGGTTGCAGATACCGATAACTTAATATCTTTTTGCATCCTGCATAAGTGCTTGCACATTGTACCTTTTCCTGCACCGGAAAGTCCCGATACTACAATTAATATTGGTTTATCCATCCAAATTACTCTCTTCTATATCAAATCTATTTGCTACGGTCTCCGGTTGTAGTGAAGACAATACAACATGCTCACTGTCCATTACCATGACCGCCCGTGTTCTTCTTCCATGTGTTGCATCCACCAACTTCCCTGTGTCTCTTGCATCTTGGATTAGGCGCTTTATTGGTGCAGACTCAGGAGATACAATGGATACAAGTCTGCTTGCAGAGATCATATTGCCAAAACCAACGTTGATTAGATTGATGTTCATCTAAGCCTCCTATTACTCAACATTTTGAACTTGTTCTCTGATCTTCTCGACGACACTTTTCATGCCAAGTCCGATACTTGTAATATCAATATCGTTGGCTTTAGAGCAAATTGTGTTGGTTTCACGATTCATCTCTTGGACTAAGAAGTCCATGCTGCGTCCTACCGGTTGCGTGTTGTTGCTCATCTTGCGAAATTCATTGAGATGACTTACAAGCCTTGATATTTCCTCTGCAATGGAGCATTTGTCACAATAGAGTGCAATCTCTGTCATTAGACGTTGATCGTCTAGCTTTGCATCGGAGTCTTTCATCAAATCTTCCAGACGTTCCAATAGCTTTTCTTTGTACATCTTTGGGACAATTGGTGCTCTTTTTTCTACTTCCTTCAAACTCTCTTCTAATACTGTTATGTTTGCAAGCATATCCTCTTTAAGTGCAGCACCCTCTCGTGCTCTCATTTTGCACAATCCAGTGAGTGCTATATCCAGTGCTTCATTCATCAAATCGGTAAGCAATTTTTCATCTTCATCTGCTTCACTGATTACTAGCACTTCATTCATGCGTGCAACATTGGATGTGGATATGTCATTACTTGCGCCTGTGACTTCATTGATTTTCTTTAACGCATTAAAGTAGGCAAGTGCAAGGCCTTCATCAACTGAAATTTCTTTTGCATCTTTGCTTGAATTTTTGTAATTAATATAAATATCTACATGCCCGCGAGCCAAGGTATCTTTCATTTTCTTTCTTACACTACCTTCTATCATGGATATCGCTCTTGGCATCCTGATGTTGAGATCCAAATATCTGTGATTAACAGCTTTGAGTTCTATTGAAATCTTGCGATCGTCCTGTTCTACAGTTGCTCTGCCGAATCCTGTCATACTATTCAAAATATTATCATCCTTTGTACGTTTTTCATTAAACTTAATTATAACATAAAAAGCATCTTTTGAGATACTCTTTGTTTGAATACTCTCTATTATTCTTTTGTTTTCTTTGGTTTGCTTTAGAATGCTAGTGTATTCGGGAGTTTTTGGATAGACATTCGGGTGAACGGGGAAAATGTGGGGTTGTTATATCTGTAGTTATTTGTTATCTAATATATTTAGTAATCTAACAGTTTTATCAACATACTTGACCACTCTTTTTTCTTTTCATATAAACTTTTCACATACTTCCCTCTCATAGGACTTGTTGAAGGTAATTTAAAAAACTTTATGTTGGGAAACATTGATTTACCAATATACTTTTTAAAAGTTTTTTCTGCTTTACCTCCATTAAAAATAATGAATTTTATATTGTTATGTTTATTAAAAAATACATGAAAATCATTTATTATTTCGTTTTTTATATCTGAATCTAGGCTACCCTCACGATTACAAGTATTTATTACATCCCATAAAGCTATTTTTTTGCTAAGTAAAAACTCGCATTTGCTTTCATATAATACTTCTTGACTTCTATTAAAAGTACTAAAAATGATATCCCAAAATTGGTTTCGATTAAAAGCATAGTATTGCTGTAATCTTAATGATTCCTCTCCGGGCATGCTACCTAATACTAGTATTTTTGATTCTTTATCAATTATTGGTTTCAAACATTCCTTATTCATAGCTAACCTTTCTATTTGGTGTAAGACAGAAAACACTTATACACCCCAGCATAGAGTACTTAAAATTTTGTTAGGCTGGGTGAGATTTATAAGCGAATGAGTGCGCGTATCGTGTCATACGCAATCAAATTTCGATTATGGATATCGCACAGAAATAATGATATTTTAAGTGCTCACCTATAAAGATTAGATTTTGTATATCTCATCTTTGTCTGGTGGTGCAACCTCAAATGTAACCCCATCTTTTGCTGCCATAATCGTCTTTCCCTTAAACATACCCACAACACATGCAGGTATTCCATTTTCATTGAGCGCATCGGCAACAACCTTCCCATCGCTTGCTGACATCAACATGCAACCGCTTGATATCAGTCTGTACACATCAAGGTCAAGCTTTTCACATATTTTCCTTGTAATGTTTAGGACAACTACTTTATCAAGGTTTATTAAAGCCCCGATATTGGATGCTGTGCACATCTCATGAAGTGCTCCCAATATGCCACCTTCTGTTACATCGTGCATAGCAGTCACAGGAAGGTTTCGTGCCAATAGTCCTTCTTTTACAACACTTATTTCCTCGCTGAGCTTGATGGCTCCGTTGATTTCCTCCTGAGACAGAATATCTTCGATTTTATCTCTATGGTCTGCTGCAATAATCGCTGTGCCTTCCATCCCAGCAAATTTCGTGATGATGATTGCATCGTCTTCTTTAGCACCTTGTGCGCTAAAGTATTTACCGTTTTCAGCTTTTCCAATAACAGTTGCCGATATCACCATACGATTTACTGCATCAGTAAACTCCGTATGTCCGCCGATGATTTCAACATTGAGTTTGTTAGCAGCACTCTGTGCATCGCTAACCACTTTTTTGATGTCATCAACCGACGCATCCGGTGGTGCCAAGATGGTCAGTAGCAATCCAATTGGTTCAGCACCTGCTGATGCTGCATCATTGCAGCATACATGCACTGCGAGAGTTCCTGCGTTCTTGCTTGCAGCGGTAATGGGGTCCGTTGATAACACGCATACATCATCGCCTATCTTTATCGCCCCACAATCCATACCAATCCCGGGACGCATTACAACGTCGTCACGCCTTGCGCCGATTTCGCTGAGTACAATTTCCTCTAACTGTTTGTTGGTCAGTTTCCCAATATTACTCATAACATATCCTTAAATTCATCCAAGGTAATAATAGTTACCTCAAGACTTTGTGCTTTTGTTAATTTGCTTCCTGCATTCTCACCCGCAAGCAGATAATCGGTGTTTTTAGATACTGATGATGAAACGTCTCCACCATTTTGCTTGATGATATCTCCTACCTCACGTCGCGTCATCCCATCTAAGGTTCCTGTTATTACAAACGTCTTGCCTTCAAAGATGCTAGACTGTTTCTTCTGTATTTCTATTGGATTTACTCCACTTGTTTGGAGCTGTTTGATTGTCCTGATAGTTTCTTCATCTTGCACAAAGTCAATCACCGATTGTGCGACGATATCTCCGACATCTCGTATACCAACCAGTTCTTCATGTGTTGCATTCATTAAATTGTCAAGCGACATATAGTACTCGGCTAAATCATATGCAGTCTTCTTGCCAACATTTGAAATACCAAGTGCATAGATGAACCTGCCCAGTTCCACTTGTTTTTTATCTTCAATGGCATCAATGATGTTCTGTGCCTTTTTTTCTTTAAATCCATCTAATTGTAGCAATTCTTCTTTTTTTAGATTATATAGATCGCTTAGCTTTGCAAGTCCCAGTTCATCGTGCAATGTCTGTGCTGTCTTCTCACTTAACGTCTCAATATCCATCGCATCGCGAGATGCATAGTGCGCAATCTTTGATACTACCTGTGCAGGGCATGATAATGAATTGGGACAATATAGATGCGCTCCCACTTCTTTAACTTCATGGTTGCATGCAGGACAGTTTGTGATAATTGGGATTTGCTCACCATAGTTTTCATCATCAAGTACACCCATTATCTCAGGTATGACATCGTTTGATCGCCTAAGGATGACATTGGAGCCTATTTTCACTTTTTTCCTGAGCATGTCTCCAAAATTGTTGAGTGTTGCACGCTTTACAGTAACACCACCAACGTCACAAGCTTCAAGCTCTGCAACAGGTGTAAGTCTACCTGTTCTGCCCACTTGCCATGTCACGGATAATAGCTTCGTGGACACTTCCTGCGCTTCAAACTTATACGCCATTGCCCATCTCGGGAAACGATTGGTAGCACCCAGAATGTCACGCAAACGATGGTCAACTACCTTGATAACCATACCATCAACCAAGTAATCAAGCTTAGGTATCTTGTCTTCCACTTTTACAATCTCTTGTGCCAAGTCTTCAATGGAGTCAAATGCTTTATAATAATCATTCATTGGTAGGTTCATATCGGATATAAAGGCTCTCATATCATCATGATTTGCAATTTCTAGTCCTTCTATCGTAGTAATTTGATAGAAAAAGGCGTCCAAATGGCGGCTTTTGGTGACCTTCGGGTCAAGGTTTCGAAGTGCACCAGCTGCACCGTTTCGTGCATTTTTTAAGGGGTCTTTCGCTGTTTCATTGTACTTTTTCAACGTAGAAAGCTTCATGATGCCTTCACCGCGAACTTCCATTAATCCAGCAAAGTCTACTACTAGTGGTATTGTATAGATGCTTTTGACCTGTGGTAGTATTGCCTCTCCAGTGATACCGTTTCCACGTGTTGCAGCCTGCACCAATTTTCCATCTTGATATGTTAAATTAATTGTGATTCCGTCAAACTTATATTCTAACGAATATTGAATTTGGGGAAGCTTCTCTCCCTCTTGCACTTCATAGTCATTGATGATCTTTTTGATTCTTTTTTCCCAAGACAAAAGTTCTTCTGTACTTTTACATTTATCCAGTGACATAAGCCTTGTCATATGCTTATGACTTTCAAACTTTTTAAGTGGTTCTCCTCCAACTCTGTTGGTTGGTGATGAGTCAAGTATTATTCCTGTTTCTTTTTCAAGTGATATTAATTCATCAAAAAGGGCATCATATTGCGCGTCTGTGACTATCATTTTATCTTGCTCATAGTATGCTTTTGCATATTCGTTGAGGAGCTTTGAAAGCTCCTCCATTTTCTTAATATTTTCGTTCAAGTCAATAACCTCAAAACGTTTTTATTGTACAGTTAGGTTTGCATAGCGTCCATCGAGTTCTTTGATGCCATTTCCTTTAAATGCAATCGTATAGACAGGACCTGTTGCGCTTTGCGCTATAGACACTATCGTTCCATCACCAAACTTTTTATGTGCAACCTTCGAGCCCATTTCAATCTCTTTTTTGTCTTTATTCTTTTTCTCAACCTTTTTCTTTGGCTTTTTCTTCGCAATCTTATTTTGGCTGAATTCTGTGAAGCTGAACGTTGCAGTTTTTCTAAATGTCGATTTATCAACTACCTTTGGCTTTGGTGTGCAGTTATTAACAAGCTCTTCAGGCACCTCATCAATGAAGCGTGAAACAGGGTTATATCTTCTTGTGCCAAACATCAAGCGCCCCGTTGCACAAGTGATATAGAGTTTATCCATAGCGCGGGTCATTGCAACATAGCATAGCCTGCGTTCTTCTTCCATTTCTTCTTCTGCACCCATGGCTCTTTGGTGCGGGAAGAGTCCTTCTTCCATGCCGATGACAAATACAATTGGAAACTCCAACCCTTTTGCCGAGTGCACAGTAAGCATCGTGATATGGTCTCTGTTTTCCTGCAAAGAATCAATATCACTAACTAGTGCGATATTTTCAAGGAATGTTTCAATGGTAGCATTCTCGTGTCCATTGACATACTCTCTTGCAGCAGAGAGCAATTCGCCCATATTAGAAAGCCTGCCTTCTGCTTCTTCCGTCTTTTGACTTCTGTAGAAGTCAACCATTCCACTTGTATTCATCGCTTCTTCTATGAACTCAACCAAATCCAGCGAATCTCTTTTTGCTTCGAGCTTATCCATCATATTGGAAAAACCAATAATCTTACTTCGTGCGGCTGTACCCATGATTTCTGCGATTTTATCTTCTTCATGCATGGCATCTCTTAATGTCATGTCCGTGCCTTGTGCAATGCTTCGAAGCCTTTCGACAGTCGTTGCACCAATGCCACGCTTTGGAACGTTAATGATTCTTAGTAACGCACCTTCATCAGCGGGATTTACGATGCATCTTAAGTATGCAGTTAAGTCCTTAATTTCCTTGCGGTCATAGAACTTTTGGCCACCGTACATTGCATAATTCATTCCTGCGCGCATGAAACGATCTTCCATGATTCTTGACAATGCATTGGTTCTATACAGCACTGCAATATCATGCAGGTGATAGTCTCCTAAAACAGTCATTTTCTTTATTTCAGAGTAGACGTATTCCGCTTCTTCACGTTCTGTTGTAGCCTTATAATAGACAGTTTTGCTACCTTTTCCTCTATCTGTCCACATGGACTTGTCTTTTCTTCCCGTATTGTTTCCAATCACTGCATTTGCAGCTTCTAATATAAGAGAAGTTGAGCGATAGTTTTGCTCCAGCTTTACTGTTTTTGCATCTAGGAAATCTTTTTCAAAGTCCAATATATTACTAAT
>JAGLOK010000181.1 GCA_023139005.1 Clostridiales bacterium
ATATAATGAATAAGATGTCATAGCAAGAAATCATAGTTATATTAAAAATACATGAAACTTCTGTAAATAGGCTTTCACTGCTTTATTGTTACCACTTTTTTATGATATAATACAAATCTATTAATTTTGTGTTTAGGAATTATATGCCACGTAGAAGTGATGATGACAAAACAAGTAGTAATCGCAGACGTAGTGAGGGCACCCGCACTACAACTTCACGGCGCTCATTACAGAAAAATAGTGAAGCAAAAAGGCCTATAAGTAAGCCAACTTCGAAAGAAAAGGTAACCACTGCTAGCGACAAGCCTAAACTATCGTTTGAAGAGAAGTATTTGGGTAAGTCTGAAGCAAATAAAAAACCTGCTCGCACAAAAAAACCAATTGAAGAAAAAAGAATATCACAGAAAAAGCATTCAAAATCATTGTGGAAATCAAAACCCACACCAAAAAAAGATATTTCTTCAAAAACTGTTAAAAAAGATGAAGCTAAACCGCTTCGATCTCTTATAGATAAAACCTTAGAGTCAGATGCTCGCTCAAAAAATAGAAAGCATAAGGTAGATGCAGAGATGCGCAAGAGCTTCATCAAACTCATTGTTATGGTGGCAGTCGGTATCGGTGTTATCATTGGCATATACTATGGGGTACAGTCAATACTTGCAAAGCAAAGCGGATTTGTCGACATTGAAAAAACAGAGCCCCCTAGCGCAGTAAGTACTCAAGTGCCCAAAGATAGAAATCAAGCAAATAACACAGCAGAAGGAGAGAGTACCATTACTCCGAATCCTGCTGTGGTGCGCGACATCAGCTATGGTGCTCGTGATATTCAATTTAAGGAACGACATATCAACATTCCCGGAATATATGATAATGAGTTGTTGTTTTCAGCAGGTTCAGGCAGCCTTTATGTGGGAAGTAATGTTCTTAAAAAGCTTTATCTTTATAACCTTGATTCAGGTGATGAAACTCTTATAGCAGAAAGCGCTATTGATGGCGGCGTATTTTATGAAACCTTAGTGAATCATAATTGGTTGGTGTGGCTAGAAACCGATCGTGGCACCAAAAACTACATCATGACCATGAACCGCGCAACAGGTGAGATTAGTAAAATCCAATCTTTCAAAGAAAGCCAACCAAAATTGCAGATGTATGGCGATCTATTAGTGTGGATGGAGCAAGTGTCTCCAACTGAGGATAGACTAAGCATGTCAGACCTTAATAACCAAGAATACTTACCGATATTTACTTTCACAGATAAAGCTACATATGGAGTATCTTCTCCATGTGTTTATGAGGATACAATAGTATGGGCAGGCCCTGATCCTACACAAAGCGATGAAGATAAACTGGTTGAAGAACACTCTGCAGTATATTACCTTGAACTTGTAGCAGATGAAACCGGTGCACTAGGTGATGCTGAATACTTTTCTCCCAATACATATGTACATGAACCTTTATACAACGGTGATGTATTTGTATGGCTAGATGGTAACAAGTCACCTAACTCCAACCTCTATGTGGGAAGACCGGACGAGGAAGCAAAACTGATTGCCAATGGTGTCACGACATATTCTGTCGGCGATGGTATCGTTGTCTACGGGAAAGACCAGGCAGTTTGGGTATATATCACTGCAACAGACGAACTATGCAGGCTCACCTCTCCCAACGAAAAAGGCATGTTACCTGCTGTGACAAAGCGAACTGTAGTATGGTATAATTTATCAGTAGAATCAGATAAAAACGTCTTGCGATTTAAGGTGTTGACAGATGATGAACTGTATCCCGGAGGAATGGACTAATGGCAGTCAGCAAAACACTATTTTACTGTAGTGAATGTGGCAATGAATCACGCAAATGGGTAGGCAAATGCCCTGCATGCGATAGTTGGAACACATTAGTTGAGCAACCTGCTCCCAGTAAAAAAGCAGCAAAAGCGTCCCACTTCACGCAATCTACTCCCATACGTTTCAAGGATATATCTAAACAAGAAACAATGCGCAAAAAAACTGCTATTGATGAATTCGATAGAACATTAGGTGGCGGATTGGTAGAAGGATCTTTGGTACTCATCGGTGGCGATCCCGGAATCGGGAAATCAACCCTGCTATTGCAGGCAATTGATAAACTCGCTTTAGTTGATAATAAAGCACTCTATGTGTCCGGAGAAGAATCTGTAAAGCAGATTGCCATGCGTGCAGAACGTATTGGTGTGAACAATGACAATATCTTAGTTTTGTGTGAAACAGATATTGACTCTGTGGTAGAGCATATCCACAAAGTGCAGCCTTCAGTTGTTGTTGTAGACTCTATTCAAACTATGTACCAAAGCGACATGAGCTCAGCGCCGGGAAGTGTATCCCAAGTTCGCGCCTGCGCCGCAATATTGATGCAAGTTGCAAAAACGACTGGTTACCCTATATTCCTCGTGGGACATGTGACCAAATCGGGTGCTATTGCAGGACCCATGGTCTTGGAGCATATGGTAGATACTGTGCTCTACTTTGAAGGGGATGCAAACCATGCATACCGCATGCTACGCACACAAAAAAACAGGTTTGGCTCTACCAATGAAATCGGAATGTTTACTATGCTCGAAACAGGTATGGAGCAAGTAAAAAACCCCAGCATGATGCTGCTTGAAACTAGAAGCTATGATACCATCGGTTCCTGTGTGGGTATATCTATGGAGGGCACGCGCCCTGTATTGGTAGAAATCCAAGCATTGCTATCAAAGACTGCATTTGCAGCACCTAGAAGGCAAGCAAGTGGAATTGACTACAACAAGATGGTACTATTGCTTGCTGTACTTGAAAAAAAGATCGGCATGCAAATATATGATCAAGATGTGTATGTCAATGTGGCAGGTGGGCTAAAGGTTATTGAACCCGCAATTGACCTCGCTTTGATGCTATCTGTAGCATCAAGCATTAAAAACCGTGCATTAAGCATTGACGCGGCAGTGTTTGGTGAGGTAGGATTAACGGGGGAAGTGCGTCCTGTAGGCCGTGCAGACCTCAGAGTCAACGAAGCCATACGGTGTGGATTTAAAAAAATCATCATGCCAAAGAGAAATGTAAAGGATATTAAGGTATCATCTGAAGTCAAATTGATTGGTGTGGATACACTAAACCAGGCCTTGGAGAATGCTTTTTAAGAAGATACTAAACTAATAATCGAAAGGTGAATGATTCATTCGCCGCAAAAGGAGGTACTATGTGAAAAGATTTAGGATTGTTATTCGTATTGCAATGACAGTAATTGGGGTAGGTGCAGGACCGGGACTCTATTTCCTCGTTGCAAAAGTTTTAGAAACAGCTGGGTTTGAGAACTTCACACAGTTATTGACGGACTGGGCCAATCTAGTAATTATGATTGTACTCGCTATTATTTTCGGACTTATTTTTAATTTTTTATCCCCGTCACTGGCGAATTGGTTACAAAGAAAAGAAAAACAGCTAAAGAGCTTACCCACTATTGATATGATATCAGGTGTTGCAGGGCTTATTATTGGTATGTTCATTGCATACTTGCTCTCAAGACTACTGCAAGTACTACCAACCCAAATGGATTGGTTTGTCCTACTTGTTTCTGTATTTGCATATATTGTATTGGGATACATGGGCATCTCAATTGGTGTGACCAAAAGAGATGATATCAAGTCCTTATTCAACATTCGACGCAACAAACAAGACGAAGAAGAAACTTTTGGTAGTAAAAAGAAGCTACTGGATACCAGTGCTATCATCGATGGCAGAATCTACGATATTGCATTGTCGGGGTTTTTGGAAGGAACGTTATGTGTTCCTGCATTTGTACTGACTGAGCTTCGACATATAGCAGACTCTGAAGATGACTTGAAACGTGGACGCGGTCGTCGTGGATTGGATATACTTCAAAAAATTCAACAACTTAAAGAAGTAGAAGTTGAAATCCTCAACCAAGATGTTCCCAAACTTCACGAAGTAGACGCAAAGCTCATCAAACTTGCTCAAATGCTAGATGCATCTGTAGTCACCAATGACTATAACCTCAACAAGGTTGCAGGTGTGCAAGGCGTGCAGGTACTCAATGTAAATGAACTTGCAAATGCAGTTAAACCTGTTGCTCTGCCCGGTGAGCGCATGTTTGTGAAGATCGTTAAAGAAGGAAAAGAGCAGATGCAAGGCGTAGCATTCATGCCTGATGGCACAATGATTGTGGTGCAAGATGCTCGCAATTTAATTGGTAAGGATTTGGAAGTAGAAGTCACAAGCTCTCTGCAAACTTCTGCAGGACGTATGATATTTGCGCGAATTGTGTAATCTTATATCAAATAGTCCTTTCATCAATTAATACAAAAGGCCTCGATTGATATGCCGAATAAATCGGATAATCCAGGCCTTTTAAATAGTTATTATACCGGTAAGCATATGTTGGATGCTCAATAAGATTTAGAACTTTGTTTTTTGCAACCCACTTACCTTCACTTGTTTCATTGGATGGTTTGAATTCTCCATCAATATATTCACAAGTAAAATCCATCATCACCTTTGTTGGAACATGCGTCTTCCCATCATGTCCTACATGCTCTTTAATATTGGAGTATATACCTATTAGTTTTTTAGCATTCACATTAATATTACTTTCTTCCAAGATTTCGCGTTTCAATGCTTCTATTAGGCTTTCTCCTGTTTCCACTTGGCCACCTGGGAATTCCCATCCACGCCAAAAAGATTTTACTAATAATATTTCTTCTTTTTTGTTGACAACAATCCCACCGACTGCAACGATATGTGTAGGGTACGACATGTTATTCCTCCAAAAACATTATTATTAGTCGGGGTATACTTTCCAATTATCTTCTTCATTTAGAAAGTTCTGCAGCTCATCATTATCTAAAGACATCTTCATATACCGTCCTTCAGCTGCGACTGCTACAACGCCATCGGGTGTGTAGATCTCTCCTGTGCCTTCAAACATCATACGACTATCTCGCGTAATCCTGCATACTGCTCTAAGCTCAGTATGAAGTGGTAGTGGCTTTCGGTATTTAATCTTCAGATCTGTTGTTATTCCCCATTCATTCGGTGACTTTATCTGCAATGCGCGCCCGATTGCTTCATCGAGTATGGATGCTGCAATCCCGCCATGCATCCTGAATGGGTAGCTTTGATGACTATCTCCAGGAGTGAAATATGCTTCTAATTCCCCATTTTCCATTTCATAAAACTTTGCTTTGATTCCAAAAGTATTTTGCACACCACAGACAAAGCAATGTTTCGCATTGGGTTGCTTTTTTGTTTTAACAGACATTTAATCTCCTTTTAATCTTTTTATTCCTATAATATGTTATAATCATTGTATACTTATTTAGGAGGCACTTTATGAATAAAACACCTACATGGCTCACCTATATATTGGGTTGGGTTACCGGATTAATCTTCTTAGGAACTGAAAAGAACGATGCAGAAATTAGATGGCATGCAGCAAACTCAACCGCAGTATTTGGTGCTGCAACAGTAGTCACCGTCGTATTGAATATATTGTCTAGAATCCCGTTTCTGGGAGTTCTCTTTGGAATCGTTGGATGGCTAGTTGGCGTAGTAACATTTATCCTTTGGATCGTACTAATGATCAATGCAGGAAACGGTTCACGCTTCAGAGTCCCATTCCTTACAGATTTTGCAGAGAAAAACCTACTCAATCTGTTCAAATAAGAAGTTAACTAAGTGTTGCGCGGATCCTTCTGACTCCTGCAGATGAAGATTGCTCTTTCTTGATTTTGAAAGTGCCTAGTTCTCCTGTGCTTTTGGCATGCGGTCCGCCACATATTTCTTTTGAAAATTCACCTGCTGTGTATACTTTTACCACATCTTGATATTTGGATGTGAAGATACCAACAGCACCACTGCTTCTGGCTTCATCTACTGACATCTCTTCCATTGTAATGGGTGCATCAGCTTTTATTGCGTTATTTACCCACACTTCAAGATCATCACACTCTTCACGTGTCACTTTTCTATCAAAATTAAAATCAAACCTTGCACGCTCTGCCGTGATGTTTGATCCTCTTTGGTTTACATCATCACCAAACTTAGCTCGCAATGCAGCAAGCAATAAATGCGTTGCTGTATGTAGCTTTGCAGTTTGCTCACCTGAGTCTGCAAGACCACCTTTAAACTTTTGATCCGCCCCTTGAGATGATATCTTCTGGTGTGCTGTAAATGCGTTGTTAAAACCATCTACATCGACTTTTAAATTGCGCTCTTTTGCCAATTCGCAGGTAATCTCAATTGGGAACCCAAAGGTATCATAGAGCCTGAAGGCTGCCTTGCCGTCGATAGTGTCACCCTGTTGCATGGTGTTTGTTAACTTATCGAGTTCGCGTAATCCACGACCTAACGTCTTTGCAAACTTTGCTTCTTCTTTGTTAAGTTCATCGTGAATGCGTGTTTTGTTGTCTATGAGCTCAGGGTATACTTCACCATAGATTTCAAGGACAATCTTTGCTATTTGCCATGTGAACTGTGCAGGAAGCTCTAAAGAACGTCCATAGCGTACAGCACGCCGGACAACTCTACGAAGTATATAGCCTTGGTCTAGATTGGATGGCGTGACACCACGTTCATCTCCAAGAATGAATACTGCAGTACGACAATGGTCTGCGACAATGCGCATAGCATATGTAATTTCTTCGTCTTTATTATATTTCTTATTTGATAGTTCCTCTATTTTAGCTATAATCGGTGCAAATAAATCCGTTTCATACACCGAAGACTTGCCTTGCAGTACAGCGATGGTGCGATCTAGCCCCATGCCGGTATCGACATTCTTCTTTTCCAGTGGTAGATATTTCCTATCTGCTGTTTTGTTGTATTGCATAAATACATTGTTCCATATCTCTAAGTACTTCCCACAATCACATGCAGGGGAACAATCATCAGAACAGGGGTCATCATCGGATATATAAAATATTTCGGTATCAGGACCACAAGGACCTGCCGTACCTGCAATCCACCAATTGTTTTCTGCAGGCAGATAGAAAATTCTCTCCTTTGCAATACCGCATTCTTCCCAAAGTTGCGCAGATACTTCATCACGAGGAGCATTTTCGTCACCTTCAAAAACTGATATTGCAATTCTTTTGGGGTCAATAGCAAGCCATTTTTCAGAGGTTAAAAATTCATAACTCCATGCGATGGATTCATCTTTGAAATAATCACCCAAAGACCAGTTACCAAGCATCTCAAAAAAAGTAAGATGGGATGCATCGCCTACTTCATCGATATCGATAGTGCGTATACACTTTTGCACATTACACAGCCTGTTTCCTGATGGATGCGGTTCCCCTAACAAATACGGTACCAAAGGATGCATTCCTGCAGGTGTGAATAAAACCGTAGGATCGTTTTCCGGTATCAATGATGCTGATGGGATTATTTTGTGTCCCTTTTCTTCAAAAAAGTTAAGATATTTCTTCCTTAGTTCTGCCGCTGTAGTCATTTAGTACTCCTTCTATTGAGACCTATATACGTGGGTTTTGGTATTAGTTTATGTATCTTACAATATTATAGGTTGATATTTTACTTGTCAAGAAATGAAAATTGGTAAATCGCTATTCCCTTAGCCTTCCATCTGTATTGCGTTTTTTTCGTGTTCTTCGTGATGTTAAGCTTTTTAGATGTCGATTATACTTTTTGATGTCAAAGCTCATGTCCATTACATTAAACTTTTCAACCAATTCTCCGACATGACGCACTTTGCACGTGGACACAGGAAGCAATACATCGCACCGTGCATCGAAGTCGTCCGTGGACAGGTCAACATCCCACAATTCATAGTATTTGGACGTGTACTCCTTTAGGACACCTGTCACCTTGATGACCTCATCTGCATAGGTGACCTCAGCTACTACAACATTGCCAATGTACTTTTCTAAGATCGGATCATATGATGCGTCCAGTGTACCTACCAGTTCTTGATTTACCTTCTTTGAGTACGCTGTGGATTGGTTCACCGCAGCACTTCCACCACTAATGGTAGTAAGCTTTCCTGAAAGCTGAGTAAAGATATCCATCATGGCATCTTTGATCGTGCGAAAGAAGTTGTTGATACTTCTTCCTAGACGTCGAAGTAAGTTGGGATGATATGCGCGTTTCATCTTTGTTGCACGTTGTTTTTGATTCTTCTGGTTCATATCCTTTGCATAGCGCGCAATGAATGCGATGTTTTTGTATTCTGCTTTATAGATAATATAAGACATTTCTTTTGTATGTTTTTGTGTATCAGTTACTCTATATAGAAGTTCTATTCCCGTATTTGCAACATTTAGCTTTCCTATGCTTTCTGTTTTGTCGTGCATGAATATATTCACATAATCATCTTTAAATCCTTTTAAGGATTTATCGATGTGCACTCTTCTAATGAATGCAATGATTAAAGTGGATGCAACAATTAATACGATAGTGAGCAAAAATGTATCTTCAAATATCGCTGTCATCTTTCCTCCTTGAAACAAGTATATAGTATCCTGCATCCTTCTTGATAGTTTCACAATTGCAGAAAGTTTCTTGCATTAATTTTTTGATGCTGGAAGCGCCTTGCTTTTTCTGAACGACTAACCAAAGTTCTCCACCTTCATTAAGGTAGTCTTTTGCATTTTCAATCCATGGATAGTATGCTTTCTTTCCTGCACGAATCGGTGGGTTGGTGATGATAATGTCAAACGTTCCATCAATTTGTGTGTATCCATCCGATGCGATGATGTCTGCTTTAGCATTATTTGCTTTAGCATTATTTTCTGCCAAGGATACTGCTCTTTGATTGATATCTG
>JAGLOK010000182.1 GCA_023139005.1 Clostridiales bacterium
AGCTAGTACAGACCTTGTTACAAAGCATGCATATAGGAGATCACTTATTGCACAACAATCAGGACGTCTAATGTGTGGATACGTATATGCAGGTGCATCAAGGAGTGAATCCACAACAGATGTGGTTTTTTCAGGATATACAGGAATTTTTGAAAATGCACAATGTTTAAAAGAAGGGGAACGGTTTAAAGATGAGCAACTAATTATAGCAGACATTGATATTGACCGCCTCGATTTCTTACGCGCAAGGAACACAACGTTTTTTACAAATTACTATGATCCGGAAATAGAAATTGATCATGAATTTGAGCCAATGGAGTCTAATACAATAGACCGCCATATTCCTTCACATCCCTTTGTACCAGAGGGGGATGAAAAGCTTTCACGACTTAAAGAAATTACAGCAATACAAACATCCGCACTCACAAAAAGGCTAGAGCATATGAGAGTAAAGAAGGTTATATTGGGAATCTCAGGTGGTGTAGATAGTGCATTATCTTTGTTGGTTGCATATCGTACTTTTAAAGAAAGAAATTGGGACACAAAGGGAATTATAGCACTGACTATGCCCGGATTTGGCACAACTGATCGCACAAAAAACAATGCAGTAGCCCTCGTTGAAGAATTGGGTTGCTCATTAAGAACAATTGATATAAAAAAAGCAACAGAAATTCACTACAGTGATATTGGACATGATGGAAAAACGCTGGATATAACATATGAAAACGCACAAGCAAGAGAACGTACCCAGATTATTATGGATATAGCAAACATGGAATGCGCATTAGCACTCGGAACAGGCGATCTTTCAGAAATTGCTTTAGGGTGGTGTACATATAATGCAGACCATATGAGCATGTATAATGTGAACTGTTCTGTTCCCAAAACGCTAATAAAGTCATTAACAGCATACATGGCACAAGAAATTGGTGGTAAAGTCCACGTAGTTTCCAAGGATATATTAGACACACCTATCTCGCCTGAACTGCTTCCTTCAGATGGTGATACAATTACACAAAAGACAGAAGAGGTATTGGGCAAATACGACTTACATGATTTCTTCTTATATCACATGTTAGAAGGCGGTGCGTCGCCAAGGAAGCTATATTTCTTAGCAAATATCGCATTCAAAAACATTGCAGAAAGTGATGAAATATTGAAAACACTAAAAGTTTTCATCACACGATTCTTCTCACAACAGTATAAGAGAAGCTGTATGCCGGATGGACCTAAGGTAGGCACTGTATCTCTTTCACCTAGGGGAGATTTGCGGATGCCATCGGATGCAAGTGCACAAATTTGGTTAAAAGAGGTTGATTCAATCAAATGATAGGGATACTTTACTATATTGCATATTTAATATGTGGGGTACTCATTTGTGCAATGATATTTGATGACTATAAACGTCATCAGATTTTTGTTATTGGGCTAAGCATTGGCACCATACTATGTGCTTGGTTGCCTACTGCAATCTCATTATTGGCAGGATATTTCAACGAAACAACGAATATTATCGCGATACTCATACTATTTATAATAACCATTATACTTCTTGTAAAAAACAAGAATGAGATAAATATATTTCGGTTTACATGGCAGAAAAAAGACGTAGAAGAAGAAATATCTATGCTCTTGTGCGTACTTCCATTTTTGTTTATTACAACATGGTTATTTTCTGGACACGTTCTTCTACCGGTAGATGGCGCATTATATGGAGGACAGTCCACCTATGGTGATCTTTCAATGCACATGGGAATGGTGACATCCATTGCACGACAAGGAATTTTCCCACCGGAGTATTCCATTTTACCCGGAGCAAGGTTGAGTTATCCTTTTTTGGTGAATTCGCTATCTGCATCACTGTATTTATTCAAAACGTCACTGAGAACAGCAATTATACTTCCATCTGTGATAATGAGCTTTGTGTGTTTTAGTGGATTTTACCTACTTGCAAAGAAGTTTACAGGCAAGAACAAATCTGCAGTTATTGCAGTCTTATTATTCTTCATAACAGGTGGATTGGGTGTTGTTTATTTCTTAGGTGACATAATTATGTTCAAAGAAATATTCACAGGATTCTACAAGACACCTGTTAATTTACCGGACCTCAACTTGCGATGGGTCAATGTAATTTGCGATATGATGGTACCGCAACGAACTACCTTGATGGGGTGGAGTGTACTAATTCCTATAATGCTAATCTTATATAATGGTATGAAGAAAAAACTGGATATAACACGTGAGAAACGTGGAATATTAGCAGATCATAAAGAACTTCTGGTAGCAGGCATCATGGCGGGGCTTCTTCCTATGATGCATACTCATTCATTTCTAGCATTGGGTATATTGTGTGCGGGAATGCTCATAGCAGGGTTATTTGTACCATCAATAGATAAAAAGAAATACGTTGAAGGCTTCTTTGCTTTTGTAGCTCCAGTGATTATACTTGCACCACCACAGCTTTTTTATTGGGTATTCACACAAACAGGTGGATTTGTTCGATTCAACCTAGATTGGGTGAATAATTCTTGGTCATGGTTCAAGTTTTGGGTAATCAATGTAGGACTTCCATTCATACTAATCATTCCGGCCCTCATTTGGGGCAGGAAGAAGTACCTTATACCTTTTTGTGGCGCAATACTTGTATATGTCATCGCAGAGACTGTAGCGTTTCAACCGAATTTATACGATAACAACAAATTACTACTCGTATGGTATATGATTATGTGTATAATGATAGGAGATTTCATTGTCTTTATCTTTGACAAAATCAAGATAAGGCCATTGAAATATATATCCGCACTTTTGTTTGCAGTGGTGCTTTTTACATCAGGAGGATTAAGTATCATTCGAGAAGTCATGAGCAATGGAGAATACCAACTCTATAGCAAGGAACATGTGGAGGCAGCACAAGCACTGGATGATACAGTATTTGAAGATGCACTTATCTTAACAGGAAAACAGCATCTCAATGCTCCTGCTGCGCTAGCTGGTCGAAATATATATGCAGGTGCTGCAACGTACTTGTACTTTCATGGATTTGACCTGACACAAAAGCATAATAATATTGAAATGATGTACAAGGACTCGGAAAGAAGTGCAGGACTTTTAGAGCAAGAAGGAATTGATTACATATATTATTCATCGTATGAGAGATATTTTTATGGAGACACTCAGGCGATGTTTGAAATATATCCGATTGTTTTTCAAAATCATGAATTGAGTATATATGCAGTGAGCGCAAGGGCAATGGAGCTCGGAAATCTTTTAAGATAGGAGATGTGATGAAACGATTTAAAGGGGATTCAAAATACACAAGGATTGCAATCTACGTTATAATCACTGGAGCATTACTCATGATTATATCCAAACTCATAAGTTCATCAGAAAATCTATGGACATCATTTGTAGAGTTTTCACAGTTTTTGTATAAAGCAATAAAGCCATTGGTTGTAGGTCTTATTCTTGCATATATTTTGCTTCCGGTAACATCAAGTATTGAAAAAGGATTGGGCAAAATATTCAAGAAACCAAAGTTTAAGAAGTTTATCAGAACACTTTCGTTAATTTTTGTGTATTTATTGGTAGTTGCACTAGTCATTGGCGCCATATACTTCATTATTCCTTCAGTTGTTGAGAACATCGCAGAATTGTTCAACAACATCCCGGAGTATTATGAGACAGTGAGTGATTGGTATGTAGAGCAGGTTGCTCCTTCAGAATTGATTAATAATGAATATACACAATCCGCCATAGAAAAAGGAATAACAACTTTCAATGAGAAAATTAATGAATACCTTTTAATAGGAATCTCAGGTATCGCAACGTTTACATATTCTATTGTAACAGGACTCATCACAGCAGTAATTGCACTAATCATCTCATTTTATGTGGTTGCAGGACGAAGAAGGCTTGGATATGAAGTTGAGTCTACAGCAAATGCATATTTTGGAGAAAAACGAACATCGTCTGTAAAGGAATTCTTAAAATCTGTTGACTGGGTATTTGGTAAATATATATCAGCTAAAATCGTACAAATACTTATGGTGTTTGCATTATGTCAACTTGCATTTTTGATTATTGGAGTTCCCTATTCAACACTCATGGCGTTAATTGTGGGCATAACGAATATCGTTCCATTTATTGGACCGATTATCGGAATGATACCACCTGTGATACTTACATTGCTTGAAAGTCCAATTAAGTCACTTTGGGTGCTAGGATCAGTGATTGTAATTCAAGCTATTGATGCATATATTTTTCAACCGTATTTTATTGGAGACAAAATGGGACTTTCTCCATTTTGGGTTATTGTATCTGTCATCGTCGGAGGCGGATTGTTCGGTGTTTGGGGAATACTATTGTCAGTGCCGGTTGCAGCTGTGATTAAGATATCTATAAAGCAGTACATCAAACGCAGAAGCAATAAAGTTCAAGCCGATATTAAGGCATAATATAAGGAGAATACAATGAAATTATTAGTAACAGGTGCAGCAGGATTTATAGGATTTCATCTATCAAAGAAGTTGCTTGAAGCAGGACATGAGGTTGTCGGATTAGACAACATGAATGATTACTACGATGTCAACCTGAAGCAGTCACGGCTTGAAATACTACTAAAATATGAAAACTTTTTCTTCGAAAAGGTAAGCCTTGAAGATCGAGAAATGATGAAAAAGGTGTTTGATACACATACCTTTGATAAGGTGATAAACCTTGCAGCACAAGCAGGGGTCAGATACTCTATTGAAAGCCCGGAAACATACATTGACTCAAACATTGTAGGATTTTTAAATATCCTAGAAGGATGTAGGCATAAAAAGGTATCTCATCTAATATATGCATCATCTTCATCAGTTTATGGCTCC
>JAGLOK010000183.1 GCA_023139005.1 Clostridiales bacterium
TATAGTTTTTGGTGGTCTTTTTCTTTACCAAAAATATAGTGACATTTTTGGTGAGTGTCTTACAAAACATAAAAAATTCGTTGCACTCATGCATTTTAGTGACAGGCGCTTTGTATGTAGTTTAGCTTACTTCTTGTTTGCATTTCCGGTACACGCCCGTAATTGCTATCAGATTATTTATCATTTACTAAATGTGTCTGCATGATAAGAAAAAAATCATAGCAAAAATTACAACTATACATTACAATAATAGTATGCAAATAGATAAACTTGTTCGTTCAAATAGAAAAACAATTTCGCTCCAAATCGATGAGAGTGCAAAACTCATTGTTCGAGCACCTTATCATATTTCAAAAAACATAATAAACAAATTTATAGATGAAAAGTCCGCATGGATTGACAAGAAGCAAAATCTTATGAAACAGCATAACGAGCATAATAATATAGAATATGAAGATGGAAAAATATTTCTATTTCTCGGAAAAAAGTATCAATTAAGAATAAATGACACGATTAAGTCAATTATGATATATGAAGATAACATTGAATTTCCATTCAAGTATATAGAAAATGCAAAAAAACAAATGGTTATTTGGTATAAAAGGAAAGCAAAGGAAATTATTATTCCACGAGCAGAGGAGCATGTGAAGAACCTTAATCTTAATCATAATAAGATAGGTATAAACAGCGCGCAAAAAAGATGGGGTTCATGCAATGCAAATGGTAATATCAATTTCTCCTATAGATTGATAATGGCACCGATTGATGTCATAGACTATGTGATCATCCATGAACTAATGCATCTTAAAGAGCTCAACCATTCTTCTCAATTTTGGAAACTCGTGGAGTCAATTCTACCTGATTATAAAATTCGTAGAAAGTGGCTCAAGAATAATGATTTCAAAATGAAATTATAGTCACCCCCTACAATACTCGATAAAATCTCCAATTACCTCATATCCAATCTTCTCATACACATGGTTGGATGCAGGGTTATATTTGTCGGCATATAAATAAGCACATTCATTGCCTTCATTCAATATTTCTTGTGTCAAGTGCTTTATACACGCAGTGCTATATCCTTTTCCACGCAGGTCCTTGGGTGTATATACCGTACCGATACATCGTCCGCCAGAAACTACTCTAGTCTTAGCTGCCATGGTTACAGGGTTACCATCAACTAAATAGCAGACAAGATTTCCGTTTTTAATCATCTTTCTAGTTTTTGCTTTTGAAAATTCATAGTCTGCTTTTCCATCAATTGCACAATCAGTATGAAAATTTAAATGCCAAGGAGCAAAATCGAAATCTACTATTATGGGGCTTTGATAATTTCCATTAACAATCTTAATGTCATTAACTTTTTTACATTCCATTAAATATAGATATCTTGATTCTTCATATCCAGC
This sequence comes from Clostridiales bacterium, assembly GCA_023139005.1. GTDB lineage: Bacteria > Bacillota > Clostridia > Christensenellales > UMGS416 > JAGLOK01. The sequence goes on from JAGLOK010000183.1 coordinate 1,410, forward strand.
ACCGAGTTCGTTTGCCATGTCTTTGAACAATATGCTTGCTTGTTTTTGCCCATTGATTTTATCAGGAAGCATATGGTTTGCAGATAGATATTTGGCAAGAAGTTCTGCCAATGGCTCTGTATCATCGCCGACAGAGAAATGCACCATTGGATGAGGAGATGTCATAATGGCGAGATAAGCACTATCTTCTGCGGCAATGCTTGCGCCAAAAAAACCATCCTCGACTGTTTTATGAGACAAGGCATTTACCCAAATAAGATTTGCAGCAATGGAGTGTTCTTCCATAATCCCCTTATTATCCTCCAAAAAGTCATCCGCATTTTTATAGATTGTCATTATCATAATATCTACCTCCTTTTGGTATAAAAAAACCCACAGAATCAAGCCATGACTCCGCAGGAGTATTTGCGTGTAGAAAGGTTTCCTGCACCGCTCAGGACATGCCTTAGGTGCACTCACTTGATAGTATATTACACATAATGTGTTGATATGTCAATAAAAATAGCAAACAATAAAGTTGCACCGTAATAATATCAAATACGATATAATATAAACTTGACAATAGTGTGTGACGTACAGATAATATGAATAACAGGAGGTTCGCTATGGGAAACAATCAACATACTACAGATGGATTAATACAGGAATTAAGACGCGGCACACTAGTTCTAAGTGTATTGAGTCAACTCAAGAGACCACAGTATGGATATTCTCTGGTTCAATGTTTAGCTCAAAAGGGTCTCAATATTGAGCAAAGCACTTTATATCCATTGCTTAGAAGGCTGGAAAAACAGGAGCTTCTAAAAAGCGATTGGGAACTGACAGGCACACGTCCCAGAAGATATTATCAACTTAATGAAAATGGAAAAGAAATGCTTCAAGAACTATCTGACGAATGGAACAGATTAGCTGAAGTAGTAAAGAAACTTACTCAAGAGGAGGAGATAAAATAATGGAGTTAGTAGAGAAATATTTGTATGCAATTGGGAAGAAATTACCCAGGAAGCAAAAAAGAGACATTGTTGAGGAACTTAGGTCTTTAATTATCGATAATTTAGAAGATAGAGTAAAAGAGGGTGAACCAACGGATGAAGACATTAGCCAGATTCTAATTGAAATGGGTTCTCCAGCTGAAGTTGCAAAAAAATATTGTACAGGCACGCAATGGCTAATAGGGCCACAACTATATGATATGTATCTGATGATGTGCAAGATTGTTCTAGGGGCACTATTACTAGGGTACTCGGTGTCCATCGTTGTATCGTTGTTTTCGTCGTTATCTGGTAGTGGATTTGGACAGATAATGTGGTATATTGCGAAGAATCTGTTAAGCATTATTCCGGGTATTTTAGCTGCAATCGGTGCTGTGACATTGATATTTGCAATTATCGAGAGAACTTCGAAGAAGCCATTGGATATTGATTTTGCAGAAGGTGGAAAATGGAATCCATCAAAACTTGAGCCAATTCCAAAAAAAGAAGAAGTTGTAAAACCTATTGAAAGTATATTAGGAATAGTATTTACAGTTTTTGTATTAGTATTATTCTATTTTTACAGAGACAAAATAGGCTTCTATTATATGTCTTCACTAGGTGACAACTGGGTTATGGTAAAAATATTTAGCCAAAGTGCACTGAGAACTTATCTGCCATTATGGACTATTTCATGGGTGCTTAGCTTGGGAATGTATATATGGTTATTGTGTATTGGGAAATATAATATGCTTGCTAGAGTTTTTGAGATGATAGTAAGTGCACTCAATATAGGAATATTATTCTTTATGGCAAATGGACCACATCTTTTTGAATTTGATAAACTCGGCGCTGATTTTATAGACTTGCAACCCGCTGTAGATTTTCTTACCAATAATCAGTCTACAATTTTCTATATTCTAGCGGTGCTGAGCATATTCGGATTGCTTGCAAATCTCGGGAAATTGATTGTCGGAAAAGTTAAGGGTAGAATATAAGCAAATATAGAAAGACATAGCCACCTGCTTCGACTGGTGGCTATGCTATGCTTGGATTTATTTGAAGTATATGGGCTTACCCCCATTTCTATTGGACTCATAGATGGCAGCTAATATTTCTGTAACCTTCAATGCTTGCTCTGGCTTTACTGTAAGTTCTGTACCATTGATAATTGCACTATAAAAATTCTCGGCTTCTATGTCGGAAGGATTTTTCATTGATCCGTCATAAAAAGCTACTCCATCTTTTTCAAGCCCTGGTTTTGTAATATAAGTCTTGCCGAATTTCTCTCCATTGATACGTAGACCATCCAACATGTCTGCACCTGCTTTATCTCCACATAGTATACAATTTGACTCTATGCAATCAATCATATTGAGTGCCCAAGAGCTTTTCAGAACTACGGTTGCACCATTCTTAAAACGAATAAAACCAAAAGCTGAATCCTCAACAGTATATTCTTTTGGATTCCAAGGTCCCCAAGCATTTGCACTATTTTCATTGTCTGCAAGCTTTCTGTATACACTACCAACCACCATTTCAGGTTCATAATTGTTAATAAACCAAAGTGTAAGGTCCAGTGCATGTGTACCGATATCAATAAGTGGACCGCCACCTTGTGCCTCTTCATCTAAGAAAACACCCCATGTTGGAACAGCTCTTCTTCTCAATGCAAGTGCTTCTGCATAGTATACTTCACCAAGATCACCTGAATCACATATCTGTTTTAAGTATTTTGCTTCTGGAGTGTTGCGATTTTGATATCCGATTGACAAAAGCTTGCCTGTTTTCTTTGATGCATCAAGCATAGATTTTGCTCCTGCTACATCTTTTGCCATTGGCTTTTCGCATAGCACATGACATCCTGATTCCATAGCTGCAATTGATATTGGACTATGACTGGAGTTGGGAGTGAGAACATGAACTGCTTCGATAATCCCTTTTTGATCTTCTAGCATTTTAGTGTAGTCTGTGTATACATTTGCATTTTCAATGCCATATTCTTCTGCCGCTTTTCTTGCACGTGCTTCAACTACATCACAGAATGCAACCATTTTTACATTACCCAGTGTCTTGATGGATGGAAGATGTTTTCCTTCTGCAATACCTCCACAACCAATTATTCCTACATTTATATCACGCATAAGTCTTCTCCTATATTATATATTTGTTTTAACAACAATGTTATTCTTTGCACTTTCAAATACAGCTTCAATTAGCAGCATGGTTCGTCGAACAGTTTGATGGTTAATAATAAGTTCTTCTATGCCACCGATTACATTTACTAAGTTTTCATATAATTCTGACAAATCATTGACAACTTCAGGCAAATTAAGCTCTTTATAGTATTCTTCGGGCTGTGGTGCCATTGTACGGGTTGGACCTGCAGGAGTATCAATAATCACTTTTCCCATCTCATTAATATGATGACTTAGTAATTTT
>JAGLOK010000184.1 GCA_023139005.1 Clostridiales bacterium
GTCAATCCTTCCATCATAAAGGCATCGCTTCAAGGCGACCATCCTGGGTTTGATGAAAAAGAACTGGGATTTAAGCGCTTTAGCGACATGATGAAAGAACTGGAAAAAGACAAACTGGTTCGTGTGGAGTTTGACGAAACTCACTCTATGTTATTGAAAATCACATAACAAACAAAACGGAGCATAAGCTCCGTTTTTATTTTCTATAACTATACAAATTATATGAAAAGCTATTAATCCGCCATCCTTACAACTTTTCCGTTTTTGATAATATACTTTAAGTACGCCCTTGATGAATCACCATATTCATCAATCTCAAAAGTTGACTGTAGGCCTTCAACAATACCTATATCAAGTATTGAAGCCTTTACATCTTTTGCATTTGTACTATTGCTTTTTAGCAAGCCTTCATATAGCGCCATCATCGTATCATACGCAAACATTGAAGGTAAAGTAGGCTTTGTTCCGAAATATTCCAAATATTTATCTGAAAACTCAATATATTTCTCGCTAGTACTCTCGGTGTCAATAGTTCCAACTGTGTACATTCCTTCAATATATGCGCCACCTAATACTAGCAAATCATCTGTGTTTGACCAACCTGACGTATATATATTGACATCTATATTGCTCTTTATTATCGCCTGCACGATGAATACTGTACTCGGTGCATTTGCAAGTAACAAGACGCCATCAACTTCATCTATGTGCTCTTGTATTTTATCAGTAATATTTTTTTCATCAATACCAAGTTTTGAGTCAAAGTAAATTTGCTCTAGTAGGTTGCCTCCTGCACTCTTTATCTCAATATCAAATACATTGCCAAATGAATCAACAAAAGATTTGTTGTTTTCATCCTTGAAAAGGATAATGTTCTTGTCATCTTTAATCTCCATTTGATCAAGGATAGCATTTGATATTGATATTGAGGTTCCTGAAAATCGCAACAAATTATCATCTATCTTATCAAATTCATTAGAACTTGCAGTGGGACTTAAGTACAAGATGTTTTTTCCATTGATGTATTCCAAAGCACTTTTTGTTAAAGTGCTTGTGAAGTCACCAAGAACGATTTGTATATTCTCTTCATAAAATTCAGCTGCGACTTTTTTTGCGATTTCAGAGTCATTTAACGAGTCTTTTACAACCAACACAATTTCTCTTCCATTCACGCCACCTGCAGCATTAATTTTATCGATAGCCAACTCTACGCCTCTTTTTCCATCAATAGCAACAGCAGCAGATGGACCTGTCAAAGTACCCACAAATCCAATTCTAATAGGCTCATTTGATGTGCAACCAGAAATTAAACATAGTATTAACACTATACAAATGCTCGTTTTGATTGTTTTGGTTTTCATTATCTTCATCTCCCTTTTTCCATTAAGAGCTACTACTGTTTGCAAGAGAATTAGTCAATATCATATGGAAGTTCCAAGAAGAATTTTGCATATTCATATCTTTCCGTTTCGCAATAGAGTTTCCCACTATGGTCTTCTACGATATTGTAGCTAATAGCCAATCCCAAACCGGTACCTTCGTTTCTGGATTTGGTACTGAAGAAAGGATCATATATTTTGCCCAATATATCTGCTGGGATACCATTTCCATGATCTTCAACAGTCAATCGAAACCACTTTCTGCCTTCTATTTCCACTGTGCTACATTCAAGTTTGATTATTTTGTTCTTATTGTAATCAGGGTATTTTTCATTTAGAGCACTTCGTGCATTGGTGAGCAAATTCAAAACAACCTGTTGAATTTGTTGAATTTTGCATTTGATAGGCGGACAGTTATCAATATTTACAATTAACTCAATCTGGTCATGCATTGCAATAGATTTTATCAAGGATAAAGTTTGTGACAATAAATCATCAACAGCGACAAGCTCCAAATTATGCGACTCACGTCTTGAAAACTGTAATAAACTTCTCACAATTACAGCGATTCTATTGCTTTCACTAACAATCTCTTGAGCATATGCATGTGTTGTTGATTTTTCTCTTGATGCATCAAGGATTAGCTGACCATAGTTTAAGACACCATTGATCGGATTGTTGATTTCGTGTGCTACACCCCCTGCAAGCGTACCAATGGCTTCCAGCCTTTGTTGGTTCCTTAATATGTCTTCAGATTCTCTTTTTTCAGATTCTAATTGCACCTTTTTTGTAATGTCTTCAATCAATATGACAACCTGATCGTCTTGTAAAGGAAATGCTGTAATATCAAGATGTATATCACAAGCTTCTATGTATGTTTCCACAGTGAAGCTCATATTCTGATTGTTAACCTTTTGTATAATATCAAGAAAAATGTTTCGATATGTATTGTTAGAATCTACCTGTAGCTTTTTAAGTATTGTCTTATAGCCTTCGTTTTCTTCAACAACAACGTAATCAAAAATATTGTTGTTTTCATCTCGAATAATTGAATTCAGCATAGTTCCCAAGTGAATGTTTGAAAATAGTTTCATGAAGTTCTCGCGGAGAAGCTCAACCTCTATCTCTTGTTGTTTTCTTGCATGCGCTACCATCTGTAAAAAAGCCAAAGACACTTTGCCGATCTCGTCTCTTCTGTTGGTATCGATGTCAATTTCTTTTTTGGGATCCTTTGCATCTTCAATGGCAACCATCAACTTTCTTAAAGGAGAATTAATACTTCTAGATAATGCCATAGCAGCTAATAGTAAAACAAACAATGAACCAAACACAAAGAACTGGAATGTCAGTTTTTGTTTTTCATAAGTTTCAATAGAATCTTTTATATAATCATTTGCGATATACTCTGCAACTAGCAACAGTTCATCTATGAGTTCATTGGTTTCTATGTTGCCGATTTCTTCACTTGTTTCAGCTATTTCCCTGGCAGCTTCCATGTCACCCACAATTACAGCATTGATTATGCCGTGATGAATAGTTATTGAAGAATTGAATGCTTTTCTTAAAGTAATTACCTTATTAATATCACCTAGAAATCTTTTTTCAACAAGACGTATACCGTCTTGTATTTCACGTTCATATTCAATTATTAATTCTGTTTCTTGGAAGATACTAGAATTGTTTTTTTCAATATAAATATTGTCTATTATTAAATGAATGCTTT
>JAGLOK010000185.1 GCA_023139005.1 Clostridiales bacterium
AAGGGAACCATCAGTGGAAAAGTGGTCGATAAAAAAGGCAATCCTATAATCGGTGCAATTGTGACACTATACTCTGAACCCAAGACCATTATCACCGATAGCACAGGTGTATTTGCTTTTCAAAATGTGCCTTATGATGCGCATACGTTAGTTGTTGAAATGCAAGAGGGAATAGAGATTGCACGGTATGAGCTAAAATTCACTGAAGCCGAGGAAGAAGGCTTTAAGGTAAATGATACTGTGATTGATATCAGTTATTATGATAAGACTGCGGCTGTTAACATATTACTTTCGATGAATAATGATAAAGATGCAGTGAGTATTGCTAAGGTTACATTGATTCAATCGAATGAAAAAGAAAAATCGAACAGTGTACTGCTAACTGTGCTAATCATTGCTGCGGGATTTATATTTTCCGCTATAATACTTATCATTATTGGACTTAAGAGAACCAAGATATATACGCCTTCACATACTACACTTGATATTTGATAGAGTAAAACATTCCAAGAACTATGAAGCATCAAAGGGATGTTTTTATAAACTATTTATTTGGAGCTATCTTTAGGTGGATAGAGAGTCAGCTTTTGCACGGGTTTGCTCCCATCGTCTGTGTATAAGCCTTGCTTTCACGGTGTCTGGAACTAGTTTTGAAATACCCACAATCAATACATTGAATAGCCCCGGTACATATTTTGCTTTGTTAGAAAGTGCTTTGCTGATAGTTTTATTTACGATATAGCCTGTTTCAAGTGTCGAGATGTCGCCGATGAAGCCTTGAGAATCGATACTATTGGTCACCTCTTGATTGGTTCGCATACCCGAGGGGCAGAGAACGAGAAGGTGTCCGCCTCTGCTCCTGATTTCTTCTCGAATGGCGAGTGAAAACTGAATGATGGCGCATTTGCTTGCAGCATACATCGCTTTTAGTGGCATACAGAAAAAACCTGCCATGGATGCAACATTGATGATGTAGTAATCTTGTTTATGGTTCAACGTACTACAAAAGCGTGTAATATCCAATGTAGCTTCTGTGTTGATACGCATGACACTAACAATTTTATTGCTACTGATGGTATCTACGCCCCCCTCGTAGTCAAGCCCTGCAACGTTGATGGTCATCTGCGGTGGATATTCTATTTGCAAAATAGTATCAAAAAGCGATTTTCTTTCATCTTGGTTCATGAGGTCGCATGGTTGGTATTGAACATCGATATTGTAGGTTGATTGTAGACAATTGGATAGCTCTTCGAGCTTGCTGTCCGGAATATCTGTTAAAAAGAGGTCATATCCGCGCATTGCACACTCTATTGCAAATGCTTTGCCCAGTCCTCCTGTTGCGCCTGTGATAAGTGCATACTTCTTCATAGTTTACTCCTGTTATTTTTTGATAATGGCACTATAACATATCGATATTGAAAAGTCAATCAAATGATTAAATCATGCGATTGACTTTCCGCATTTGAGATGATATGCTATACTCAAAATATAATAGGAGTACGAAATGAACACACAAAAATATGCAGTAGTAACCGGAGCAACAGCAGGCATTGGTCTTGAAACGGCAAAAGGGTTAATAAAAAACGGATATATTGTTATCGGTACAACGCGTAGCAAAAAAAAGCAAGAAATCGCACAAGAGTATCTGGGTAAGAGTGCAATATTTATAGAAACAGACCTTTCATCGCAAAAGAGCATCAAGGCGTTTGCAGATGCAATCAAACAACACATAGGGGAGAATGGATTAGATGTGCTCATCAATAATGCAGGTACATTCTACAGCTACTATGCACTCAGCGAAGAGGGTGTACAGATGCAATTTGCAGTCAACACCATTGCACCGTTTTATCTGTCACTATTATTGTATGAAAAACTTAAGCAAACAAAAGGACGTATCATCAATGTGACATCCTCGTCGCACTATAACACAAGACTAAACTTCAAAGACATCCAGCTTGCACGAAACTATTCGCAGCTGCGTGCATACAAGCAAAGCAAGGTCTACTCGATACTGCTATCCAGATGGTTTAATAAACTCTCGAGTGATGTGAAAACGTATATGGCAGATCCGGGACTTGTGAATACTGAAATCGGATTCAAAAACACCAGTGGTATTAGTAAACTCTTCTGGAAATACAGAAAAAACAAGGGACAGTCCGCTACAGTGGGGGCAGAAACTTCAATTCACCTTGCAATTTCAAAGAATATTTCAGATAATATATATTGGAAAGACTCTAAAGTACAAAAAGAAAGCAAGAATGCAACAAATGATGTATTTGCACAGAAGATATGGGAGTACTGCAAAAAGGTATGCGCTATCGATGCAGATAAAATCTTGAGGGGATAACATGACAACGGAAAAAAGAAAACAAGCA
>JAGLOK010000186.1 GCA_023139005.1 Clostridiales bacterium
GATGAAATGGTATTCCTTTTCACCAGCACGGATTGCATCCAGAAGCTTTTGTGCATGCTTTGTTCCATGGGCGATCGCTACCTTGACAGACAATCCATCTAAGTCGATTGTCGCTTCGCGGATACCCGCCATGCCACGTACTTCGGAAAATACAACGTTGTCCAAAGCTTTTCCTGTGGACACTTCATACACGGTACGAAGGGCTGCTTCCATTACGCCGCCTGTTGTTCCAAAGAGTACGCCTGCGCCTGTGGAGTCACCGAATATCGGGTCAAACTCAGCGTCGGGCAGTTTGTTGAAGTTTAAGCGTGCTTCTTTTATCATGCGTGCAAATTCACGTGTGGTGATTACGACGTCTACGTCATCGCCCATTTCAGGACGTTGTGCTTCAAACTTTTTAGCAGAGCACGGCATCACAGCCACGGAGAATATCTTCTTTGGGTCAATGTCATTCATATCAGCATAGTACGATTTCATGATTGCACCCATCATCTGTTGAGGGCTTCTGCATGTTGACATGTTGGGGATAAAGTCGTGGTAGTTGTGCTCCATGTACTTAATCCAGCCTGCAGAACATGAGGTAATCATCGGTAGTACGCCGCCATCTTTTAAGCGATGCAGTAGCTCCGTGCCTTCTTCCATGATGCATAGATCTGCTGCAAAGTCAGTGTCAAACACACGGTCAAATCCCAAACGTTTAAGCGCTGCGACCATCTTTCCTGTGACGCGTGTTCCGATAGGCATACCGAACGATTCACCGAGTGCTGCGCGAACAGCAGGTGCAGTTTGTACCACCACGTGAATGTCAGGATCTGACAGTGCGTCCCATACTTGTTGTGTCTGGTCTGCTACAGTTAGTGCGCCAACAGGGCATGCCTGTACACATTGGCCACAGTTGATGCAGTTCACATCGCCGATTGACTTTCCGAACACAGGCTCAACGATCGTGTCAAATCCACGCTCAGTTGGCCCGATAACACCGATGCCTTGCACCCCTTCACACGCCGCCACACATCTGCGACAAAGTATGCATTTGTTAGGGTCACGCACAAGCGCATGGGATGTATAGTCTAGTGGATAGTTAAAGTCAATGTCCTCACCTTCATACCAGATATCATCGATACCCAGCTCATTTGAAACCTTCTGCAATTCGCAGGTTTGGTTACGAGGACAGCTCAAGCATTCACGGTCATGGTTTGATAGTATCAACTCCATGTTCAGCTTACGCGCTTCGCGAATTTGCGCAGTGTTGGTCTTTACGACCATATCTTCTTCCACCACCAATGTACATGCAGCAAGCAAGCTACGTGCACCCACATCCACTACGCATAGTCTGCATGAGCCGATCTGGTTAATCCCTTCAAGGTAGCAGAGGGTGGGGATATCAATACCCGCCTCGCGCGCCGCCTTCAATACAGTAGTATTTTTCGGCACTTGCATTTTCTGGTCATCTATCGTTATAGAAATCATATTTGACATTCTTATTCTCCTTATTTTTTGGTGATCGCGTTAAACTTACACGCGTCAAAGCATAGTTCGCACTTGATGCATTTGTCCTGATCGATGACATATGGGCTTTTGATTTCGCCGGAAATCGCCTCTGTCGGACAGCGTTTTGCACACAACCCGCAACCAATACATTTATCTTCCAAAATAACGATGTTAAGTAATTCCTTACACACACTTGCAGGGCATCTTTTTTCATTGATGTGTGCAAGGTATTCATCTTTAAAGTATTTCATAGTTGATAGTACTGGATTAGGTGCAGTCTGTCCCAAGCCACACAGTGAAGTGGAGCTGATGTTGCGACCCAGTAATTCAAGACGCTCAAGGTCAATGGGTTTTCCTTTGCCTTCTGCGATGTTGTCTAGGATTTCGCGCATTCTGCGTGTACCGATTCTGCAAGGTACGCATTTTCCGCAGGATTCATCGACAGTGAAGTCCAAGAAGAATCGTGCGATATCGACCATACAGTTATCCTCGTCCATGACAATCAATCCACCGGATCCCATCATGGTACCGATTGAGGAAAGCGAGTCATAGTCGATGAGAATATCCAGGTGCTCCACAGGAATACATCCGCCGGATGGTCCGCCTGTTTGTGCAGCTTTGAATTCTTTGCCGTTTGGAATGCCGCCACCCATCTTGTAGATGATGTCGCGCAGTGAAGTACCCATTGGGACTTCTACCAAGCCGGGGTTGTTTATTTTGCCACCGAGTGCAAACACTTTTGTGCCTTTTGATTTCTTTGTGCCCATGGATGAAAACCATTGTGAGCCCTTGGTGATGATCTGTGGAATATTTGCAAATGTTCCTACATTGTTGATTACAGTGGGTTTGCCGAACGCACCCTTTTGCGCTGGGAATGGTGGTTTTGGTTTGGGTTCACCTCGTTCTCCTTCGATAGATGCAATCAGTGCTGTTTCCTCGCCACATACAAATGCACCAGCACCCAAACGGATTTCGATTTCAAAATCGACGCCGCTTCCGAGTATGTCCTTTCCGAGTAGCCCCATTTTCTTGGACTGATTAATTGCAATCTTCAAACGCTCAACTGCAACAGGATATTCAGCTCTTATATATATATAGCCGATTGTAGCACCGATAGTGTAGCCTGCAATTGTCATGGCTTCAAGTAATGCATGGGGGTCACCTTCTAGCACTGATCTGTTCATGAATGCACCGGGGTCACCTTCGTCTGCATTGCAGATAACGTACTTTTGGTCTGCTTTGCCCATTGCAAACTTCCACTTCAGTCCCGTTGGGAAACCACCGCCGCCACGACCACGAAGTCCTGCATCCAACAATGTTGTGATGACATCTTCTTGTGTCATGGAAGACAGCACCTTTTGGAGCGCTTCATATCCTCCGAATGCAATGTACTCATTGATGTCTTCTGGGTTAATGACGCCACAGTTTTTGAGTAGTACGCGGGTTTGTCTTCTGTAGTAACTGATGTCTGCTATAGAATCTGCATCTTCTCTTTCATTGGTTCCTACTGTATATTTGTTGACGACTTTGCCACCGATTACGTGGGCGTCATATATTTGTTGTGCTTTGTCTTCATCTACCAAAACATAAGTTGTGCGTTTACCGTCTTGATATACTTCAACCAGAGGCTCAAGCCTGCACGTTCCAACACAGCCTGTCATGGAAACCTTGACTTTGTCGTTGCCTACTGCATTCTTTTCAAATAGTTTCAATGCTTTTTTTGCACCGGCTGCTTGTCCACATGTTGCCATACCCACGACGATACGTGTTCCTTTTGAATTTTCTGCAAGGAAATTATTCTGCAAGGTGGCTTCTTTTATCTTTGCTAACTCTTGAAATGTCGTCATGATGCCACCTCTTGCGTTTTGTATTTTGCGAGTATTTCAGGAATTTGTTCAGGTTCTAGCTGTCCATACACATCTTCCCCGATCATCATAACAGGGGCTAAGCCGCAACAACCCAAGCAGCGTGTGCCTGAGAGTGTAAACTTCCTGTCCTCTGTTGTCTTGCCGTCTTTTATTCCCAGCTCTTCTTCGAGCACATCAAGGATCTTCTGTGCACCTTTTACATAGCATGCAGTGCCCATACATAGGCTAACGATGTGCTGTCCTTGTTCTTCGAGTACAAATTGTGAGTAGAACGTTGCAACGCCATACACCTTGGTCATTGGGATACCAAGTCCCTCCGCGATAGCCTGCTGTACGTCCATGGGTAGGTAGCCAAATACATCCTGTGCAAACTGCATGACTGGCATGAGTGGTCCGTCCAAGTCTTTTTGCACTTTGATGAATGCGTTTAGCTTTTCGAACTTTTGCTTTTCAGACATTAAAAATGCCTCCTTATATAAAAAATTAAATTTAAAACTGTTTTGGTGACAATCCTTTGCCTTAAAATTGCCTGAATTAATATATCATAAAGCAATTCAAAAAAACAGCGTTTTTATTGTTAATTAATTCACAATATTTTAGGTTTTAGTTACTTTAAACAAATAGTACGCCAATAATTGAGTTAGTTTTTTTATATTATACCAAAAAAGTCAAGTATATGGTAGTTTTCGGGAGAAACAGTCAAGAAAGTTGCTTGAGGTGGTTACTCAAAGTAATTAGCAAAATGTTGAATGGGGTTTAGTTGTTTGAGGAGTTCTTATAAAACTATTTTATCATATTGTTTTGTTCATTATAAGTACTAAAAAAGAAGACTGTTTGATAGTCTTCTTTGTATTTATGCATGGAAGAGGGTTGATGCTGAATGCATTGCATCAAATCATGAGCAGAACTCTTTGTATGCATCATATGAAAGAGTGATCTCCTCGCTTACAGATAATATATTTCCCTGCATATCAAAGGTTTCGCAGTGAAATGTCACGGTGTCATTGGTTGACTTTTCGTAATTAACAACAATACCTTCTACAGTATCATAATTTGTAAAGAGAATTCGTTCATATCGGGGAGCTATTATCCATTGTTCAGGATTTTCTTTGTCTAGAATACCAATTAGTATTTCTCCGTTAATCCAAATAGAAGTTGAAATAATATTATCGTTTATGATTTGTCCTTGTTCGACATAATATTCGCTCATAATCGAGGTTCCATCTGACCAAAATAGTTTAGGCGGTGTTGAATCATCTTTTTTGCACAATACAAGATCTTCATCAATAATCTTTACAGATTGATAGCTTTTTCCTTGAAGCAGCATATTTCCTTGCAGATCATACAGTTCCATTTTTTGTGGCTCTGTCATTGTATAATAAACGAGTAAGCCATGTCCATAATCCCATATCATCATCTTATTTGGCTTTTGTATCCAACCTCCTTGCAGTGTCATG
>JAGLOK010000187.1 GCA_023139005.1 Clostridiales bacterium
AGGATATCCCCCTGTCACTTGACCATCTGCAAGTGTTATTATCGGCTGTCCAGAGGGTGGCATTTGAACAGAACCTACCGGTATAGGACACGATAGCAAGCTTTTATCAGCACACTGCAAGGCTTTGCCCGAAAGCCTTATACCCATTCTATCCATGCTGTTGTCAACCACATATTCTGTATTTAATAATTGAGCATATCCGTTACTAAAATATTCCCCATGCGGACCTTCGGTTACATGTATTATATTGTCATATATAGGACGCATTTCATTAGGAACAATCTTGGCTTTTATGTCATGAGCACAGTCACTTTTCATGCACAACACATCACCGTCTTTCAAGTAACTATTAAATCCTGCTCGAGTGAACACAGAAGCGCTTCCTAAAATTATCGGATAATCAAATCCCGAGTGCACTGCTAAGTATGCCCTAAACCCCTTGTCGTTTCCTTTAAACTCCAATATATCGCCAGCTTTTACCGATAACGTTTCCCACATACGTATCGTCTCGCCATTGATGCATGCAGCAAGATCCCCTCCGGTAATAACGATAGTTGTATCACAAAGAAATTCGCACTTAAATGCACCATATGTAATCTCAACTACAGGTGTACTTTCATCATTACCCAAAGCAAGATTAGCACAAGCCATTGCATAGGTATCTAGTGCGCCCGAGGTGGGCACTCCGTATTTCCTATATGTAGCCCTGCCGTTATCTTGTATGGTAGACAGCATTCCCTTGCTAATTATCTTTAGCACTTCCATATTACTGATCTCCTATGCAATTGACTTGCTTGAAGATAATTTTATCCCCTACACCAACTGGGCAAGGTGGATCATCTTTTACAAAGAAATCGAAATCTGTAATTCCAATAATATTCCAACCCCCCGGACTATCCAAAGGATATACTCCTGTCTGCAATCCGGCGATACCAACACTGCCTTTTGGAATATGTTTTCTCGGAGTATTCAACCTCGGTGTATTTAGTTTTTCATGTAACCCCCCAAGGTAGCAAAATCCGGGTAGGAATCCCAACATATATACACGATAATCCCTTTTTGTGTGAAGTTTGATTACATCTTGTATCGATATTTCATTTTTATCAGCAACCCTTTGTATGTCAGGACCATTATAGACTACATTTACAATATGAGTTTTGTGCTGTAATTTTCCTCTGCTTTTCTTTAAAGCACCATATTTGCATATAATATTAGTAGCTTCATCCATAGTCATAGCTAGTGGATCATATTGTACCAAAACTGTATTATATCCTGTGATGCATTGAACAAAATAAGGAGTGCTATTTGCACACAACATAGTAACAGCATCTAATATTCTAGGTGAAATTCTATCATCAAATTCTACCAACAAGTGACTGTCGCCCATCGGTTTTACAGTAAATTTTTTCATCTCATTTCCCGTCTATGAAGTTTTTATTTATTTGTGAAGCTTGTTTTATGACAACGTTATGTTCATATAGCTTTTTTTTGATATCCATAGCAATAGATACAGCACCGGCAGTATCACCATGAATACATATTGATTGTACTTTCATGTCCAACAATTTGCCTTCTGCAAGAACCTCTTGATCTACAACCATGCTAATTGCTTGTCTCAGGGCATCTTCATGATGAAGTACTGCACCATCTTTTGTCCGCTGCATCAGTGTACCATCATGCATATACGCTCTATCTGCAAACCCTTCTGCAATAAAACCAACTTGCATCTCTTGTGCAGCATCTTGAAGTTGAGAGTATGGCATTCCCATAATCGGAAGATGCAATGCCTTGGCCGCCAATACTGCACCTTGTGCTAAATGCTTATCTACCATCAGGATATTATACAGTGCACCATGTGGTTTAATATGTGAAATGCTACATTTATGCGCAATACAAAACGCCATCAATGCACCTGTTTGGTACATTATGATGTCATATACTTGTATTGATGTAGCTGCTTTTAACGTTCTACCAAAATTTGCTTTATCCCAGAATCCAGGATGCGCCCCTATCGCAACTTTGTTTTGCACTGCCAGTGCTACAGTTTTATCCATAGTGTGCGCATCGCCTGCATGTGCTCCACAAGCAATATTTGCAGAGGTAACAATACCAAGCATTTTTTCATCATCACCGATGTTTTCGCCAAGATCCGCATTTAAGTCTATACTAATTTTCATATTCTACCTTTTCTATAGCTATTCAGCAATATATTCTATCATTGTTGTCTGCTCTACTGTAGTATTATTTGCAAACAAACATAGCTATATCTAGCTTGATATTCTTCATTTTCTTTTTCATGTTTTTATTCGCTTTGACAAAAAATCTAAAGCTCATCGGAGAGTACTCTTCAATTTCTTTAAGATATGCTTTAGAGTAAAATTCTTTATTTCTTGATACGGTTTCAAGTATCATCACCAGTAAATTATCTAATATTAGTTTTTTCACATCCTGCATGTGTGGTGACTTGTTTTGCAACTCAAAGTCTAATGCAGAAAGTGTAAAATTAATGAGCTTATTGGTCAAAGTATCAAGCTTAAATCCTCTTACAGATTGAGAAAAGATAGTCATACTATTGTCCTTTATGTCTGATTTTACATCTTGCAAATCATCGATCAATTGTAGGATAAATCCAAATCCAAATATTAGTTCGCAAAATTCATCATCCAAGTGCCCACAAACCAGATAAGCATCAGCCAAAACAGAAGTGCCCCCTTTTTCAGCACTAATTGCTAATATGTTATTTTCATATGGCGATGCCACGCAGCTTTGCTGCAGCAGGCTTTTACATTGCGCATTGTGTATGCTGATTATGCTATCGAATACCTCAGGATAAAGTGCTCTATCATATTGACTTTCTATCATTGAAATCAGCTTATATATTTTTTCCTCATGGATATTATGATGTGGAATATCTTCACCCATCAGTTTTTTCTTTAAATGCTCATTGAATTCTTCCTTGTCTTTCTTTGTTATATCTGGATTGTCAAGATAGTTATCTGTATATGGATATAGCATGCTGTATGCAAAAATTGATGGAGTGAAAACCACTTCCTTGTCTGCAATAACTTGAATCAAATTCATTATCCAAACATTTCTCATAGCCTGCATAGTATCCATCATATTAAAGTCAGAATCGAACTTCTGGACTTCGTCAACAAACTTCTCTGCTGCATCCATAAAACCATCAAGCACTATACTTTCAAGTTCTTTATTGTCTATATCAAGATTAGCTTTTGCCTCTTTTACTAATTCAGCTTTTAATTTGTCTTGCCAATCTTTACGATCTTTATCTCCTTCTGTGGTATCTTTGAGAAAGGCAAACATTTTGTTTATACATGTGTCCAAATTCTTTTCTTTGATTCTTTTTGCATCGAGTGTGTACTTCTTATCTAAAGCTACAAAGCTACTATCAGTGCGCCACCATGCATCCATATATTTTTCTTTCAATTTTGTAACATCGTCAAATACTCTTCCCATTTCGCCTCCATAGCTTATATTAAATCAATAAATTACCTATCAAACAACACTACTACTTTCTTTTTTCAATTATCTATAATACC
>JAGLOK010000188.1 GCA_023139005.1 Clostridiales bacterium
CCCGTTTGACGGGTGGTCGTGATTTGTGCATTTCCTATACCGGTCGTGAAGGATTTAAGTTGCTATTTCTACTTTTTCATCGCGATAAACTTTTAGTACA
This sequence comes from Clostridiales bacterium, assembly GCA_023139005.1. GTDB lineage: Bacteria > Bacillota > Clostridia > Christensenellales > UMGS416 > JAGLOK01. The sequence goes on from JAGLOK010000188.1 coordinate 101, forward strand.
ATATTGATTGCACCCAGTGCCCAAAGTATCATAAATAGAAATACTATAGATTCATAAATCATTATAGATATATCTGAAGTCGGTGCAAAAGGGTAGATGTTAGTAAAGCTAAATATGGACATAATGAATAATATCGTTAAGCCAAACATCATCGGATTATTCTTTATGCCTTCAATACAGAATAGGATGATACTTAAAATGAATATTGTAAGGCTCAAAACCGCGGGGACGTAGGTTTGCATTATATGATAAATTTCACTTTCTGCCATGAACATGTATATCTGAATATTTCTTGTTGATCCTAATATCCATACTATCAAGCCATACAGAAAAAGCAGTGCAATTGCTACAATCATGATGGTATATAGATGACGCGTGCGATTACTTTGCTTGAGTTGTTTGAGAAAAATGAGCGCGACCATTGGAGCTACCAAGACAATTAAGATAAATATATAATATCCTAAATCATTGGAATAAAAATCGGGTTGGAAGATTGGAATGATACGCCATACGAGTACACCGAGTATGTTGAAGATGGCTGCTATCAAAAGTGCGGTTGCAATACGTTGCTTGTTCATGGAATCCTCCTCATATGACTGTATTATTATATCATCAATGACATGATATGACAAAAGTATGTTATACTATATATGAGTTTATCTAGACTTGATAATTACATCCAAACAAGAGAGTACTAAATGATTTGCATCGTGCGCTGTTATAGTTATTGTTTGTTTTGAACATAGATAACTGACGTTTTAGCAGATTGATATCGTATAGTAATACATAATGGAATATTATAGAATTAAGTAATTAATATGGGAATGAGGTATAGCATATGAAACATGATATGATAAAACTTGCATATGAAGTGGCAGCGCGTGCACACAAAGACCAGCTTGATAAGAGCGGTGCGCCTTATATTGATCACCCTGCGATGGTTATGCATATGGTACGTGGCAAGAACAATAAAGTCGTTGCACTGCTTCATGACACTGTGGAAGACACCGATGTAACAATAACAAAGCTTGCACAACTCGGTTTTCCGGATAAGATAATCTCGGCGGTGGATGCGATAACCAAGCGAAAAGGAGAACCTGAAGAAGACTACATTGTGCGTGTCAAAGGAAACAAAATAGCGCTCACTGTCAAAATAGCAGACCTTGAACACAATGCAGACCTTACACGCATCAGCAACCCAACAGGCAAAGACTTTGAACGTGCCAAAAGATATAATGTATTAAAAGCGCAACTCATTGGTAGCATGAGCAAATACAAACTCACTTCGCCATTTGGTGGAAACAAAATCGCCGCTGAAGCACAACGAGGGTTTTTGACACAAGATAGCGCATCAAGACCGACAGGAAGCTTTGGTGGTATGGATAGCTAAGATACCGGATAAAAAAGATAATTACAGTTAGAAGTGTGATAATATACGAATATGAAATAATATACATTAAGAAAAGTGCTCACAAGGTGCTTTTTTATTGCGATTTTTACAGCAAGATGACATCTTTTAGTGTATTCATATTAAATTTGAATAAATAAAATAGTAGTTATAAAAAACTGCTCGGTTAATATATTGAATTTAATTGATATTTCAAAGAAGTTCTTAAAATGATTAATAGAAATAGTTATCAATATAGTACAGTAATTGATATAATAGAAATTGAGTATTCATCAACTACACTGTAGGAAATATCATCGTAATAGTTTGGATGCAATAAAGGAGAGAACTGTGAAAAAAGATGTAACAAATACTGCTATGGAAATCGCAAAGAGCGCCCATAAAAACAAAGTCGATAAAAAAGGAAATCCTTACGTAGACCATTCTGTTGCTATATCTGGAATGTTGAAGCGTCCCGAAGAAAAGGTTGTTGCTATTTTGCATGATGTTTACGAAAGTGGAGATATCGATTTTTCTGAATTAAAAGAAAAAGGGTTTTCAGATAAGATTATTGAAGCATTAGATGCCATAATTGAGAAATCTGATGAAAGCTATGCTGATTATGTAATGCGAATCAAGAAAAACAAAATAGCTTTTGCTGTGAAAATTGCTGACTTAACCTATCATAGTAATCTGGGTTTGATACCGAATCCTGCAGGTAAAGATTTTAAGCATTCCAGAGAATTGAAAACCATGAAGCAAGATCTAGAATCAAAAAAAAGAGCTCGAGAACTAATTTCACCATTTACCAGTGATGAGACTATATCCAAAAGGTAGAATTTACTTCATCTATTAGCTTTTACTATAGCTGATTGTTTTTTTCTTTTGTAGGTGGATTCATCTACATAGGGATGCATGGGAATGCATTACAGACCATTACAGCTAGAAGTATGATAGTATACTAGTATGAAACAATATACACTATGAACAAGCACCCAAGCGGTGCTTAGGACTGTTGAAAAACCTACAAACGTCTATTTCCTATAGAAAATATGACTTTCGGTGTCGCACTAAATTTCATATACGTTCATTTACAATAAGTAAACATCACTCATATGAAATTTGCTAACCACCGCCTTGCACGATTTTTCAAAAGTCTCATAAGTGTCGACTTTATCGACACTTTTAAAGCACCCAAGTGGTGCTTTTTTGTTTGCTCTTTTTGAAAGTTATGCCATGAAGGACTTATGCACAATGGTCAATTCGCATTTCATGCAAATTTCTCATTGTATGCTTCATAACTCTCGTAGTTTGAAGGCTGTAGTAAGTTTTTGATTTTAGAACTATGTAGTTGGCACAGTGAACTCTCAATGCATTGCTTTGCAATACATCTGGCATTCACTGAACGCCTTCTTAACTTTTGTAGTTAGCAAGCTGTAGTAAGTTTTGCAAGCAAAA
>JAGLOK010000189.1 GCA_023139005.1 Clostridiales bacterium
TGTAGTATTAGGTGGGGCAGGTCAAATGTGACCATCAAAGATATTTCATATTCTTCTATAAATGTCTATAATAAAGAATACCCTAAGAAGCAATCAATTGAAGTGCTTCTTTATTATTTATCAGCTCAAACACTATGCTTCTATCAAAAAAACAACTTCGCAACCTTCAATATCCTCCGCTTCAATGACACACGATGAGATATACTGTACTGACATATTAGTTGACGAAAATCGTTCAAAATCTGAACAACATACTCATTATCGATTTGGCATTTGTCGTATCATTCATTTGAGTCGTCACAATGTATATGGCTTTTACAAAAGAGCAGAATGAAATGAAGAAGATAAAATAGTGTTGCAATACTGCATACTATTGTATATTGTATAAATAGTAAATATTTATCAAACTACTATTTTAAGGGGATTACGATGTGTAAAGACAATTTTTTCAACAAAATTAAAAAGGGTAGATTTCTTAAATATTTGCTTTTATTTTTATGCCTTATAATATTATATACAGTGTTGCTTTCAGCTGCATCGGCATATCCTGCATTCATCGAAAAGTATGTTAAATATCATATAGAAGATTCCGCAGAACAGCTTTCTGAAATTGAAAACGATTGGGTACTTTTCTTTACACAGAACATCAGCTCAAGGACTGACAATTATGCGGACTCGCTTATGCTTCACATCACCTACTGCACCGATATATTGCCTCCAGTTAAAGCAGCATTCGCCGGTGCGATATACGGCGACACCTACGCTGATAGCCAGCTCGCACAATTAGTGTCCACAACAGAAGGGACTCCCAGCGACGAATTAGTATATTACTCAAGATATTGGCACGGATACAGAATATGGCTCAAGCCTCTTCTTATATTTTTTGATTATCTGCAGATCCGACTTTTTAACATGTATATATTTTATATATTGTTTATGCTGTGCTGTATTTATCTATACAAAAAAGTGAGCTTAAAGCTCAGCTTAGCTTTCGCGATTTCAATAGTGATGCTCAACATTGTGCTTGTGCCTATGAACCTGATGTTTTCATGCGTTTTCATAATAAGTTTTATAGGCTGTATCTTGGCAATTAAAACACATGAATCGATACCCAAAAGTATAGGTTTACTGTTTTTCGCTCTAGGTTCTGCTACCATGTTCTTTGATTTCTATTCGTATCCTTTTTTAACACTTGGATTTCCTCTAGTGTGCCTCTTAAGCATTAAGCTAAAAGATGAGAGCAGCCTTAAAAACATGTTCAAATTCTCTTTAATCTGCATTCTGACATGGGTTTTAGGTTACCTTCTCACTTGGCTTGCAAATTTCGGGCTTTCGACTTTGGTGCTTGGTGGTACAGATGCTACAACCACTTGGAATATACTAAAATACAGACTGCAAAAAGGCAACGCCTCGCTTGGGATATTCAATGCTATATGGCAGTTTATAGTTCAAGGATACAAAGCCATTCAAATATCACTTAGTGAGCTGCTTATTGAGCCCCATGGATCTGTGTTGACAGCAATTGCTTCCATATCCGTTATCCTTTTCGTTTTCTTCAGAGAAAAAAGTATAAGATACAAAAAGATTTTGGGATTCCTTCCCATCTTTATTGTTCCCATGCTCTGGTATGCAATTGCTAGCAAACCTGCAATACAACATGTCTATTTTCAATATAGGGGAATGGGTTTATGGGTGATGATAATTCTTACGCTATTGTTTTTTGCAGTCGACTATAGAAAGATATATACGGTAATAAAAAAGCTTTTTCAAAAAAATCAACCATAAATCTTTTATTAGGTATATATTCATCAATTACCTTTTTGCATGTATACTGTGCTAACTCATATTCACTCGTTGATATTTTATTATCATCAAGTGCTTGTTGCAACTCGTCTTCATCTAGTACTGTGGTTGTAAAGTCTGGAAAAACTCCAATGTCTAGATACAAGTCGTAGAAATATGGAACCCCTTTTTCATCAACTGAGCTGTCTTTTATCATATCAAAATACCAACCAACAATATTGTCTTTAGTGTTATAGAAAGCACTGGCACAGAAGTTTTCATTATCAGGTAGAAATACAACGCACTTATAGCCTTCGTCCAACAATGTTATTTCACGATCACAATAGCATACATTGAGTTGTTGTTTCATTTTTCTTATACTAACTAATGAAATATGACCTTTAAAACCATCATCAACATATATATGCTTGTAGTCTGTTTCTTCTATCCTATCAATATGGGATAAATCAATATATTTCTTTTTTAGCATTTACTTGCCTTCTATTTGTCGTATCTAAAAAAACAACTTCGCAAACTTCAATATTCCCTGTTTCCATGGAACTCTATGTGATATTCCACTTGCATTTTCGAAATGTTGCAAGTGATCAACATACCAAATATAGTTTCTGACTAATGCATCTTTGTTGGAGTACTGTGGAGTAAATCCAAGTACCTTCTCTGCCTTATCTATCGATACAAAAGAATCCTCACATGCTGTTTCATATACCCACTTGTACAAGGGAGATAGATTCAACTTTTCTAAAAAGCGCAGTGTCCAAATCATGGGCTTTGCGGGGAATCCTTTGATCTTCTTGCCAAATCCTGCATAGTCCAATACTGCTTGCCAATCTTCTTTCATAGTGGTAAATTCTTTTGCACCGATGTTAAAAGTATCATTTACGATTTTTTTGTTCATTGTTGCACATAGATAAATTGATACACACAAGTCATAAACATCTAGCAGTTGATACTTGTTTTTTCCGCTACCGATCATTGGGAATCCTTTACCGTCTTTTGCCCAATCATAAAAGAGTGCAAACACACCAAGACGCTCTGGCCCAATAAACGACTTCGGACGCACGATGGGTACAATCATTCCCTTCTCTCTAAAACTTAGGCATACTTCCTCTGCCCTTATTTTGGCTATGCCGTATGGTCCCACCCCATCGAGTTTGTCATCTTCTAATAGTGGATGGTGGTCCGGGATTCCATATACTGCAGTGGAGGATACATGTACCGCTCTGTTGATTCCGTGATCCATTGCTACTTGAAGCACATTTCTTGTGCCGTCAATATCGGTTGAAAAAATATCTTCTTTTGTATACAGAGGAAGCGCTGCTGCACAGTGAATAACGATATCCACATCCTGCATGGCTTCTTCAATGGCTTTAACATCTCGAATATCGCCTTTTACGATTCTGATTTTATCCTTGCAATCTGCATAGTCAAAGTCTGCATAGTCCAAGGATGTAACATCCTCTCCTTTTTCCAACAAATATCTCACCATGTTGATTCCCAAGAATCCTGCGCCGCCAGTTACCAAGTATCTTTTTGCCATGTGTTGCTCCTCGTGCTTTCTGCGAATATCATTCGCGCTTTTTGTTTGTATTTTATCTATTATGAACTTTCCCCGCATATATCGGTAAAAGTTTTCAAATTATATATTGTAATCCTAAATTATTGTATATGAACTTCATAAATTAATCAATAAAAAAGCCATAGAATTTATAGCTTTTGAAGATTTTGATATTTTATTTCAATATCTAACAGTGAACAGAATTTTTTTGAGATTGCTTTTAATAAAAGGTTAAGTAAAATAGTTTACTTATGAGTGCATAAAATTTCGCAAGACTGAGTGAGATTTTTAATCGAATTAAGGAATGTGTACAAGACACACGTAACCGACATTCGGTTATAGATATCACACAGAAATTACAAAACTTTTAGGTTCTCATCTATTTGAGTGTTTTATTCCACTGCACAAACAAATCCTCAAAGAAACTATCCGTGTCCGCGATCCCCTTAGGTAGATTTATAAGCGGTGCACTTTCATCATCTGTGATCTTCAACATACCCTCTTTTAGATCATCATATGTTGCGCCAACATACACAAGGTTTTCTTCAAAATATTCAGGGTGAAATACATACACCGTGGGCAGTAAGTCCCACAATACAAAGTAATCATTACCCAATCCTACTGTTTGTATACATGTCCAGAAGAACATGAAAAACTTCCAATTCATAGGATAGTTTTCAAGCTTTCGTAAATCGTTATAGTAAAAGGGTGCATCCAAACATGCTTGTCCTGTCATAATAGTTACTTTTGCACTCGAGTGTAGCACCTCATAGGTCGCTTTATAATCTGCAGATAAATTGAGTTCTTCAATCTCACGACTACCTAGAGACAGATCTTCAGTATATCCTCCCATGATGACAATCTCTTTTACATTTTGATAAAAGTCGGAGTCCACTTTTGCAGCTGCTGCGATATTTCCTACGGGACCTGCTGCAATGATTACCACTTCCCCTGGGTACTTTGCCACTTGATCTGCAATAAATCTTGCAGCATCGGTGGTACCATCTGATGGCTGCCTCTTTCCTTCGAATAGTGGCAGATCTGTAATCTCTAATTGCTCCAACATATTGACTGTATATTTGTGTTTATATGTCCTGTTTCCAAATGTGGTTGTTACGCCTAAAAGGTCCGCTTCGGGTTTATTGAGTAGGTATGAAAGTACAAGCCCATCGTCCACTTCCCAAAATGATCCCATGGAATTGTCACAATCTAAAATTACCTTTTGTTTAAATTCGTCTTTAACTTCATAGTCATCTACTTTATACTGCCCTGGTCTCTCAGGAGACCTTGTTACCATAAATGCTGCAAATATCACAAAAAGAATAATCACTGTAACGATTAAACTCAATATTCCTCTAATTAGTTTTCGGATAAGCCGCATATCATTTCCTTACTTCTCTTTGATTCGTTTGTTATTATACGTTGTGCAAATATGTAAATACAAGCGAAAAAGATAATGTTAATGTACTTTTAAGCAAATTTAAATTTTTTATATATCATCTATCGGTGCTTTTCCTTCAATCCACGTAAATTCGCAATCTTCTGCGAATTGATTTGGCCACTGCACATCGCTTTTGTACCAATCATGATATTCATGAATTGCTTTAAAGTATGCATCAATGCTCTCTTTGTCCGGGGCTAGCAGCAATGTATCCACCAGCTGTAATATATTATCCGGTTTTTTCTCTGCATTATTTAGTTCAGGTATAAACCACTTATGATAAGGGAATAGTATTTCATTATGTGCAAGAATCAGTCTTCCACCAAATAGAATTAGCTTGTTTACCGAATGACGCAATAGATATAAATTATCTTTTTTGATTGCTTCACCACAGAACCATTGCCATGTTTTAAGCTGGGCGTAGAAGCGATTAATATTGGATTGCTTATTTTCTATCGGATATGCACATGCCAAGGCAAGTAGCTCATTGATGTTCTCAGTTTTATCGTATGTTGCATAAGTACCTGTGAATGCAAAACGCGTGGGTTCATTACCACGATCAATCACCTGACGTATATATGAGAGTGCAATATACCTCATATCCAGAAATATATTTCCATACGCACCACATTCAAGTGTTCTGCCCTCCCATATATTGTTTTCAGACATTTTTTTATGATATGCCTCCTCTGATATGACAATCATCAAGTCCACATCCGAGTCTTCCTTTGCAGT
>JAGLOK010000019.1 GCA_023139005.1 Clostridiales bacterium
ACTTTGATAATTTTTGAGATATCTCCGCTTGATTTTTTGAGTTCTGCCATAGAAGTTGACATGCTCAACATTTTGTATGACCCTTCTTTTGCTGCATCTGTGGCTTGCTTGGAAAGATCATTGGCTTGTTTTGTGTTTTCTGCATTTTGTTTGACCATGGAAGATGTTTCGTCCATAATCGCAGATGTTTCTTGGATGGAGGCAGCTTGTTGTGTGGACCCATCTGACAACTGTTGGCTTGCTCCGGAAAGTTGTATTGATGTGCTTGCAACAAGGGTTGCGGATTGGGATAATGAGTTTATATTCGTAGTGAGTTGCTTCACTAGATTGCGCGTAATAAACAATGCAAAGAAAGTACCTAGTATGATGCTTGCGATGCCGAACAAAATTGCAAAGGTATAGGAAGTACTCATATTTTTGGATATGTTTGATTGCTGTTGGCTAGCCAGGGTACTGGCGGCTGTGGTGATATCTGAGATCAACTCTGTTAATGTCTGCTTTTCGGAGGTCTGTGATGCCAACAATTCCTTATATGATTCATATGTTGTTGTAAAATCAGCCATTAAGATTTTTGCATCATCTATATACCTTCTGTCAATATCATTGTCCAAGCTTTCATATAAAAGATCGCATTGTGTACACAGTTCATTAATATTTTTGTACACATCTGCATCAGATGAGTCATCCTTTAACCATAGATATCGTAAAAGGGATATCATTGCATTTTTGTTTAAACTCGATGCTTTGGTAGAAATGAATACTTCATCATACTCTGTATCAACTTGTTCTATTAAGTCACTGATGTTAATCGTTCCTCCATAGCTTTGAAGCTTTACCTTGTCTAAGAAAACCTTAAACTTCCCTTGCTGGTCGACCATTACAGTAGTTATCTTGGATTCAATCCGGTTGATGCTATCATCCATAGCTAAAGAGTGCTCTTCATTTTGTTCAACATATTGTTTGTATCGAACAAATGATTCATTGTATGCATTAAGATCCTCAGAGATTTTATGAATTATATTCTTCTCATTTGGACTTGTAAAGTGTAAAGAGCTCTCTTCTACTAGCGACCTAGTTGAAGTATAGCTATTAATTATTTCTTCTGCAGAGCTTGGAAGAAGGGTATCATAGTAGTCTAATGTCCATTGGCGCACGTGTTGTGCATTTTCATTGATGGCTGTTGCATAGTTTTGCTTATCTGTTTTTGTTTGAATGGAGTTTATAGTAATGAGTTCAATAGTTACGACGGAGATGAGTAGTACGAGTATGAGTGCAAAGCTTACGTAAAGTTTCGTAGATAATTTAATGTTTTTCATTTTACCCCTCAATTTCTTTATAATATTCCCTAATAGTTATTATTTTATGAAGAATTTGGCATATAAAGTGATATAGCTATACACCAATATACTTATCGGTATTTTTGTATAGTTACTTAAGTAAAAAATATGTAATATTTCCTATTGTGTTTTATTGGAATATGTTTTTAACTTTGATACAAGTGGCTTGGTTGCATAAACGGTACCATCACCAAAAACCCAGTACGCATCCGTTTCTTCAAGTCGTTCAACTAGAGCTTTGCCATCTTCAAAAGAGAGAATGAACAAAGCAGTAGATAAAAAGTCTGCAAGGGTTGAGTCTTGTGTAATAACCGCTACTGCACGAAAGTTGTTTGCAGGCATGAGTGTTTCTGGGTCAATGATATGATGAAGGCGCGTATCATCTACTGTGTAGTATCTTTGATAGTCGCCGCTGCTGACAACTGATGTGTCTGAAACATAGACAACATCGATGAGATTATCTTGTTTTGAATCATCGAAGTAGAATGGATTTTGCAATCCGATACCCCAATTTGATTTTTCATCACTTTTTGGACTTCCAACAGTTTTGACATTGCCACCGCTAGTGATTAGAAAGCTATTAAACCCTTCTTCGTTTAATTCATTGGCTACAAGCTCTGTTGCATATCCTTTTGCAACCGCGCCAAGATCCAGTCGCATTCCCTTCTTTTCAAGGAACACAGTCATATTCTCCTTATTGATTGTAATATCATATATATTGGTTAACTGACTTGCAGCTTCGAGTTCTGCTAATGGCGGTAATGTTGCGCTATTAGGGGCTTTATTTCCTGATTCTCTGTAGATATGCCAGATGTTCAACACAGGTCCCATGGCAACATTGACCTTCTGTGAATAATCGGTATAGTATTTGATGGACAACTCAATTAATTCAATAATTTCATTGGAAACAATGATGGGCTGGATTCCTGCGTTATCATTAATAGCCTTGATATTGTTGATACTATCATAATCATTGTAGATATCAAATAGAGCATTCAAATGCAAAAACCGGTCATGGCTGTACTGTGCATATTCGTCGAATTGCTTTTTATTCTTGGTATATCCTTTAATCTGAACAACGGTATCAAATGTTCCAAAAAACTCGTAGCTATATTGTTGGTAAAAGCGATTGCTGTCACATCCTGTAGCAGACAATACAATCAATATAGATAATAATGCATATAGAATCAAATATAATTTTTTTCTCATGTTATGCTCCTTGTAAGACATTATTGATATGTATTATAACAAAGCGGTAATAGATAGTAAATATCATCCATGATATAATACATTAAGCAAAGGAGCACAGTAATTTGAAGTTAAAATGGGGAGACTATATAATATTTCTAACCATTACAATGATAATTGTTGTCATGTTTGTTTCAGGTATCATGAGGAAGGCAGATGGTGCTACGATTGCGCAGATATCTCAACATGGTGAATTATTATATGAAATTAATCTTGATGATTTGACTGAAACTAGAGAGGTCTTATTTCACGATGGAGATGTGCGGATTATTGCACAAAACGGAAGTATTCGTTTTGAAAAATCTGATTGCCCTGACTTGGTATGTGTTTATACAGGATGGATAAAAAGACCCGGACAGATTGCGGCGTGCTTGCCCAATCGAATACTCGTTAAGATCATTGGAGAAAGTGATGAAGTGGATGTGGTACTACAATGATTACAAAGAGAAAAATCGATGTAAAGATGCTAGTTATTGTAGGATTGATGGCGGCTGTTGCAGCAACGCTATCATGGCTTGAAAACTTTGTCCCGATTCAAGCGATCGTGCCAATACCCGGGCTCAAATTTGGACTTGCGAATATTGTTACAATCTTTGCTATATTCTACCTAGGAACAAGGTCAACACTAATGATTGTTGTCATTCGATGCTTACTTGGATCCATACTGGGTGGCGGACCTATTGCATTAGCATTTTCGCTTACAGGTGCACTTTTTGCAGCGCTGATAATGATAATACTTAAAAGCGGATATAAAAAGCATTTCTCGCTCTATGGAATTAGCCTTGCAGGGGCTACGATGTTTAATGTTGGACAGGTGATTGTGGCTGCGATTGTTTTGCAAGATACTGCAATATTTACTTATCTTCCTATTCTTATGACAGGTGGAGTTGTAGCAGGACTACTCACCGCTGTTATTTCAGTCATATTGTTTAAGAAGCTTAATAATTCTGGAGCCATCAGAAGGCATATTAAAACTTCAAGCTAATATCCAATGCTTTTACAGAATGGGTGAGTGCGCCTAAAGATATAAAATCAACACCAGTTTGTGCAACTTCTAAAAGCGACTTTCTGTCCATATTGCCGGACGCTTCAACCAATGCACGACCTGCAATAAAATCTACTGCTTCCTTCATTTGAGCTGTATTCATATTGTCTAGCATAATAATATCTGCGCCCACTTCGAGTGCTTCTTTTACTTCGTGTGAGTTCTGGACTTCCACTTCAATTTTGAGTGTGTGGGGAATCATCATGCGTGCGCTATTGACTGCTTCTGTAATACTACCTGCGGCTGTAATATGATTGTCCTTAATTAAAACGCCATCGGAAAGGTTATACCGATGATTGTACCCACCACCTACTCGTACTGCGTATTTGTCTAAGACTCTCAAGCCCGGTATTGTTTTTCTTGTATCGATTATCTTTGTTTTATATCCTTGAATTTGATCAGATAGGATTCTTGTGTATGTTGCGATGCCACACATTCTCTGTAATAAATTAAGGGCCACACGTTCAGCGGATAATATAGCATGTGCATTGCCTTTGACCTTTGCGAAAACTGTGCCATTTTCAAGCACCGAACCATCTCGATATGCGCTAATGAAAGTGATGGATTCATCCAGTGCCCAAAATACTGCTTTGATAACTTCCAATCCACAGAGAATCCCGTTTTCCTTTGCTAAAAAGTTTCCTGTAATTTCTACATCTTTTTTTACAGTACTCAAAGTAGTGATGTCACCTGTACCAATGTCTTCTTGCAATGCTCTTTTTACGATATCTTCAATCATATTCTTGTTTAACATAACCTTTTTTCCTCCCTAAAGTGTGATCCCACAGATTCATCACGATCCAATGCACTACGTACTATCTCATGTGCAGTTTGTGCCATATTATATAGCTCCATTTCGCGGATTGTATCAAGCGATACATCCTCAAGCTTATTGAGCAAACTTTCCGTGTGCGGAAGTGCAAAGGTTTTGAGACAATATTTGCTTCTGATAATACCACAGTACTTGATCATAATTCCTTTGAGATCGATGATTTCTTTTTCCACATCGATAGCATGTGATTGATGTTTGATATTCGGATAACTTAGTCCGGCGTTTCGTTTTGTGTAGTTTTCACTAATGTACTTTGCACATCGTCTTCCGAAGACTACGCATTCCAGTGTTGAATTGCTGGCAAGACGGTTTGCACCGTGCACACCAGTGTTTGCAGCTTCTCCGATTGCATAAAGACCCTTGATGTTTGTTGTTCCATGTAGATCAGTCTTGATACCACCCATGAAATAGTGCTGTACTGGACCTACTGGGATAACATCCTTTGACATCTCAATGCCATGCTTTAAACATTCTGCATATATTGTCGGAAATCGTTCTTTTAAGAATTCTTGTGATTGGTGCGTAATATCAAGCTTCACATATGGGGATTTCTGTCGCTTGATTTCAATAAAGATCTCTCGTGCAACTATATCCCTAGGTGCAAGTTCACTCATCTCATGTCGGCCAACCATAAAGCGTTCGTCTGCATCATTATGAAGTGTAGCGCCTTCACCGCGCACAGCTTCTGAAATCAGAAAGCATTGCTTATTACGATTTTCGATAGTATAGAGTCCTGTTGGATGGAACTGTACAAATTCCATATCATTTAGTTGTGCACCAGCTCTTTGCGAAAGTGCAATACCATCCGCTGTTGCAACAGAAGGGTTTGTGGTATATCGATAGACTTGTCCGATACCGCCCGTTGCGATGATGACTTGATTGGTTAAATAGACATACCATGCATTTTCTTGTTGCACCAAAATACCATACACACCAGATGCATCTGTTAGAACATCAGCAACAAATGTGTCCTCTTGCATTTCTACATTATCAAGTAACGACACAGAGACTCTGAGCTTTTCGACGATTTCAGCACCTGTAGCATCTCCTCCACATCGCAGGATTCTGCGCATACGGTGTCCACCTTCCTGTGCAGTTAGAAGATGACCTTTTTTGTCCATATCAAAATTAACACCCAATTCTATCAACGATTCAATATCACGTGGACCTTCCTCAACAATTACTTGTACAGCTTCTGGATCACATAATCCAGCACCGGCCGTGATGGTATCATTAAAATGATACTCAATACGATCATCTTTCTCTGTTACTGCTGCAATACCACCTTGTGCTAGATTTGATGATGAGTCATCGACATCCTGCTTGGTAAATAATATGCATTGAAGCGCCGGGTCGAGGTTGTATGCAGCATAGAGCCCTGCAAGACCACTACCAACTATCGCTACATCGGTTTGAAGGACTGTTATATCTGAAATATTCAAGTCTGCTATGTATCGTTTCATAGTTCTCCTACTTTACCGCGAGCATTCTATCAAGGCTGATCCTTGCTCTGTTCATTAATTCTTCTTTGAGTATAATCTCATGTTCCATATTCTCTAAAGAGGCCAACACATCTTCAATATGCGTTTTCTTCATATTGACACATACCAACTTTGGTGATGCCATATAAAACTTTTTATCAGGGTTCTGGTTTTGCAAGATGTGTAGTATACCCATTTCAGTTGCAATGATGAACTGATCATGCGTGGATTCTTTTGCATAATTGATGATCTGTGCTGTGCTTCCTACAAAGTGTGCTTGATCTACAACATCCGGTGTACACTCTGGGTGGACTAATAGCTGTGCATCCGGTAGCGCTTCCTTTGCTTTTTGCACCTCATCGACTAATACTCTTTTGTGTACGATGCAATAGCCCTTATGCAAGATGATCTCCTTTTCAGGTACTTGGGCTGCGACATAACTTCCCAAGTTTTCATCGGGAACAAATATTATTTTGTCTTGCTCAAGCGACCTTACTACCTTCACTGCATTGGATGATGTACAGCAGACATCGCTTTCAGCCTTTGCTTCTGCAGAAGAATTCACATAGCAGACCACGGCAGCATCGGGATGCTCGGATCTATGATCGATGATAGCCTGTGCATCGACCATATCAGCCATTGGGCATCCAGCTGTTAATACGGGTAGCAATACTGTTTTGTTTGGATTGAGTATTTTCGCACTTTCAGCCATGAAGCGAACGCCGCAAAATACAATGACATCACATTCCACATCCAGTGCTTTGCGACTAAGCTCCAGCGAGTCGCCTACAAAGTCTGCAATGGCTTGAACTGCACCATCTTGATATATATGCGCTAGTATGATAGCGTTCTTTTCTTTTTTCAGCTTTGTTATTTTCTCTTGTATTGTCATAAGGATTCTCCTCAATCAGCTTGTTGATTTTTATGATTAAATTTGTTTGTATAATAGTGTTTATATGTATATTTGTCAATGTAGCTATCATGTATTACAGTCTTTTTATGAATCTTTCTGGACAGTTTATAAAGTCCTTTAACAGCTCTACTGAAGGAAGCTTGTCCCATTTTGTTGTTGTAGGTGGTGCTTCATCCATATTGTAGATTATTGCTTTGTCATAGGCAAGCAAGATGGGTGAATGAGTTGCGATAATAAACTGACAGTTTTGTTCATTGCTCATTTGCATTAGCAATGATAAAAGAGACAATTGCCTAAGAGGAGACAACGGTACCTCAGGCTCATCTAATAGATATAGACCATTAGGAACTATTCTCTCTAAAAACAAACGCAAAAAACTTTCGCCATGTGACGCTTCACTTAACAAGTCTTCGCCATACTTTTGTTGCATTTGATTTAAACTGTTTTCATAGGCCGCAGTAGCTTGATTTTTCGCAAATTGAGATCTGTCAGCATATTCGATACTTACTCGCTTTAATTCATTATTCATTTCACTTTGCTGCCTTGACAGAGAAAGCACAAAGTTGAAAAAATCCTCGCTTCTTAAAAAAAATTTGCTTCTGGGTTGTTTTTTAAAAGTATGAGAAATTGTATTTGCAAAAGGTTTGAGATGAGTCAAACTGTCATCGTGACTGGCACTCGCCCTTCCTACAGAGGGAAGCTTTAGCTTTATAGCTAAGGCTTCAAGTAGTGTTGATTTCCCACTACCGTTTTCACCTGCTATAAACGTTATAGGGGCATCAAAAGAAAGTTCAGAGATTTGATTTATTGAAGGGATATTAAATGGCCAAATTTCAGGCTTGTCACTTGGAAGTGTAATTTTGCTTAGATAAATCATACGAAACATTATAACATGAATCAATATTTAAGTATAAACAAGTTGATTTAATGAATGTATTGTGAGAAAATATTTTAACAAAAGATTAAGAGGTTACAATTTGGGTGTAATATATTTTTTAATAGCAATTTTTGCAACAACAATAGGTGCAGGTGCCGGTCTCAGTGGCGGAGTAATAATCAAACCTGCACTTGATACATTGGGTAATTACAATCTTTTTGTAATAGGAGTGTTATCTTCTGCTACAGTACTTTCTATGGCGATTGTATCAACTACAAGATGTTTTTTTCAAGGTATTAAAATAGATAAAAAACTTATTGCTCTGACAATAGGTGCTATTATCGGTGGATTTTTGGGTAAAGAAGTATTTTCGTTTTTTTATCTACGTATTGATGAGAAAATGCTTACTACAATACAAGCGGGTATAATAATACTGTTATTATCCATTACACTCCTTAGAAGCAAATTACCTGATTGGCATATAAAAAACATTTTTGTCACAATTACAATTGGTTTAATTTTAGGAACATTGTCATCTTTCTTAGGAATAGGTGGGGGGCCAATAAACGTTGCAGTGCTTTGTATGTTTTTTGCAATGGATATAAAAAAAGCTGCCACAGGCTCTATATTTATAATTCTTTTTTCTCAAATAACAAAACTTTTAACTATTACACTGACATCAGGCTTTGGCGCATTTGATTACTCAATGCTCTTATATATGATACCAGGTGGAGTACTAGGTGGATTTATAGGGATATGGTTAAAGGGAAAGTTAGAAAATAAGCATATAGAAGTACTATTTTATATTGTTGTATCATGTGTAATTATGCTTAATTTATATAACATTATAATGCTAAACATATAAATTACAATCAATTATCTCGAAAACACTAGAAATAGCAACAAAAACAAATAAAAACAAATAAAATACTGTTGACACCAACAAAACATAGGCATATAATTGCATTAAGTTGGTATTGCGTTGTATTTTTTTACAAAAGGAGAAAACATGAGTACAAGATTTCCGCAAGAAAGACGCGATTATATCGTCAAGAAGCTAAAAAGCGAAGGAAAGATAAGGGTATCTGAATTATCCGCGCTATTTGAGGTGTCTTCTGAAACCATTCGAAAGGACTTGAAGTACCTTGAGAAGATGGGGATTGCCAAAAAAGGCTATGGTGGTGCAGTCATATCCAACGAGCGCTTAGAGCCTAGCTTTAACGAAAAAACAATTAAATCCCGTAATGAAAAAGAAAAAATTGCAAGAGCTACGGCAGACTTTATTGAAGATGGCACTATCCTTTTAATGGATGCAGGAAGTACCGTGTTTACATTGGCATCCATGTTGGGGCTCAAAAAGGAGCTATCTGTATTTACCAATGCGCCAAAGACGGCGCAGATATTAGATGATTATAAGATAAAGACATACCTACTCGGTGGTGAGTTGAGATCAAACTCCAACGCACTCGTAGGAGGTTGGGCAATACGTGCACTTAGTGATATTAAGGCTGACATTGCTATCATTGGTACCAGTGGGTTTGAAGGAAGAGAAGGTCCTTGTGTAGAAAACTTTGCAGAAGATGAAATAAAAAAAGCAATGATCAAGAGCGCAAATAAGGTCATTGTAATCGGAGACTCAAACAAGGCACACTACTCTTCGATGATTAAATTCTGTAATTGGGAAGATGTTGATGTTTTCATTACAGATGATGCGTTACCCAAAGAAGTACAAGAAGAGATCAACAGTAAAACAAAACTGATTATAGTATAAAAATTTGGAGGATGATATGGCACAAGTAGTCATAATGCCACGACAGGGAATCAGCGTAGAAAGCTGTATTTTGGTAGAGTGGAAAAAGAGCGTTGGCGATGCAGTGAAAAAGGGCGATATACTCTTTGTTTACGAAACAGACAAAGCAGTCTTTGAAGAGGAAGCAACAGAAGACGGAGTAATGCTCAAACAGCTCTGGGAAGAAGGCGATGATGTTGTCTGCCTTGAAAATGTTTGCATCATAGGCAGCGAGGGTGAAGACATTTCACAGTTTGAAGCAACTACAGACAATAAACCAAGCAAAGATGAAGCAAAAGAGGAAACAGCAGAAGTAGCAGTAAAAGAAACTATTGAAACGGTTGCTTCAGAGATCACTTCAACTGGAAGAATGAAAATATCTCCTCGTGCAAAAAACCTTGCAGAAAAAAGCAATGCAGACTTAAGTGTTGCACAAGCGTCCGGTCCTGAAGGCCGTATAATTGAGCGCGATATAAAAACGCTAATAAAAAATGGTGCAAAAGTTACATCAGCTGTGGGGGACTATGCAGGTGGTGCGATTGGTACCGGCCTTGCAGGAAGTGTTACATCCAATGACCTTGGTGGCATTTCACCTAGGAAAGCAAATATAGATGTAAATGCTTATAATGAAGTTAAAACTACAAACATGCGCAAGATAATAGGCAAAGCAATGCATGGATCATTGTCTCAAATGGCACAACTTACGCTGAATTCATCTTTTGATGCTACTCAAATATTTGAGTTTAGAAAAAATATTAAAACTAAAAAAGAAGAGCTGGGACTAAGCAATATAACTATTAATGATATGGTGCTGTTTGCAGTATCTAGAGTGCTGTTGAAACATGCAGATCTTAACGCGCACTTCTTAGGCGATACAATTCGTCACTATGAAACTGCCAATATCGGTGTTGCAGTAGATGCTGAAAGAGGACTTATGGTACCTACGCTCTTCGAGGCATCACAGATGTCTCTCAATGATCTTTCACAGAATGCAAAAAGCATCATTGACCAAGCACGTACAGGTCAAATATCTCCTGATTTATTAACCGGCGGAACTTTTACTGTAACAAACCTTGGAACTCTTGGAGTTGAAAGCTTCACACCGGTAATAAATCCTCCACAAACTGCGATTTTGGGAGTATGTGCACTAACTACAAAATTAAAACCAGACGGAACACCATATCAAGCAATGGGACTATCACTTACATTTGACCACAAAGCAGTAGATGGAGCCCCCGCTGCAGTATTCTTAAAGGACTTATGTGAATATCTTGCAAGCTTTTCAAGTAATCTTGCATTAGAGGCGGCTCAAGGAGTACTAGTATGATATATGATTTAATAGTTTTGGGCGGAGGTCCTGCGGGATACTTAGCCTGTGAAAGGGCGGGTCATGCAGGACTTAAGGTACTACTTATTGAAAAGGAAAACATTGGTGGTGTATGTTTAAACAGAGGATGCATACCTACAAAAACATTATTATATTCTGCAAAGATTAAAGATAGTGCTGAACATGGAAAAAAATATGGGGTAATTGCAAAAGATGTAACCATTGACCATGCGGCTGTTATCAAACGCAAAAACAAAGTAGTCAAAAAGCTGGTATCAGGTGTGAAATCGCAAGTTAAAGGAAGCGGTACAACCATTGTTGATGGAGAAGGTACTATTACAGGAACCAGTGCAGATGGATACAGTGTTTTAGTAAATGATGAAACATATACAGCAAAAAGGCTGTTGATAGCAACAGGATCATCTCCTATTATTCCTCCTATTGAAGGACTAAAAGAAGGTATAGACAGCTCATTTGTAGCAACCAGCCGTGAAATGCTGGAGCTTATGGAAGTTCCCAAAAAGCTAATTGTAATAGGCGGTGGAGTAATAGGGCTTGAAATGGCAAGCTATTATAACTCTGCAGGAAGCGACGTTATAGTTATTGAAATGTTGCCTACAATAGGCGGCACAATAGATAGCGACATTGCAGAATTGCTTAAAAAAGAATACACAAAAAAAGGAATTACATTTAACCTATCAAGCAAGGTAACCAAGGTAAATAAAAGCTCTGTTGTGTATGAAAAAGATGGTGAAAGCATAAAAGTAAGTGCTGACAAAGTATTATTATCAGTTGGTCGCAAACCAAACAGCAATGGTATAGGACTTGAAAACATTAATGTAGAAGTAGAGCGTGGCGCTATAAAAATTGATGAAAGATGCATGACAAACATTGCAAATGTATATTGTGCAGGCGATGTCAATGCAAAATCAATGCTTGCACATACCGCATACAGGCAAGCAGAAGTAGCAGTTAACAATATGTTAGGCAGAAAAGACATCATGCGATATAGTGCAATCCCAGGTGTTATATATACTAATCCTGAAGTTGCAGGAGTAGGTCACACTAAAAAGAGCGCAGAAGATTTGGGCATGAATATCACCGAAAAAGCTATAACAATGAACTATTCCGGTAGATATATGGCAGAAAATGAACGCGGCGAGGGTATCATCAAGATAATAGTAGACAATGAAAAAAATACTCTATGTGGTGTTCATATAATAGGAAACTATGCATCAGAGATAATAATAAGCGCCGGAATAATGATAGAAAAAGAGATGAGCATAAACGAGATTAAGGAATTGATTTTCCCTCATCCGACGGTGTCTGAAGCAATTAGGGAAGCAATCTTCCAACTGTGAAGAATGCCTAAAACCGTGTAATTTTAGTGCGATATGTTTCGTGAAAGCAGGTCATTTATGTTAATAAACTCCCTGATTTCACTCTACATCTCACTCTATCTTACAACGTTTTTATACATTCTTAGTGTTTGTATGAATTAGAAAATAAATTAATAATATGATATAGGAGAAAAACAAATGACAAAGAAATTACAGGTAATGCCTGAAGAAAAAAGAAAAGCAGGTGTACTAGAGTTTAAGCCAATAGAACTTAACACTTATCAAAAGAGTGTAAAAGATGAAAAGGACAATTTTAAAAAAGAAGATTTTTTACGCATATACAGAGATATGTTGATAATAAGAAACTTTGAAGAAATGCTTAACACAGTAAAGCTTACAGGTGAATATGAAGGGCTTGCTTATCATTATCCCGGTCCTGCGCATCTTGCAATAGGGCAAGAAGCTGCATATGTAGGACAAGCATATAATCTTGATATCAACGACTTTACATTTGGTTCACACAGAAGTCACGGCGAAATAATAGCAAAAGGACTTTCTGCTATTGATAAGCTATCAGATAAAGAATTGACAGATATCATGGAAGGTTTCTTTGACTCTATGATATATGACGTAGTTAAAAAACACAGCAAGGCAAAAACAACAAAAGCACTTGCAAAAGACTTTTTGCTATATGGTGTACTTGCTGAAATATGGGCAAAGACAACAGGTTTTAACAGAGGATTGGGTGGCTCAATGCACGCATTCTTCACGCCTTTTGGAATATATCCGAATAATGCTTTAGTTGGTGGCTCTGCAGATATCGCAACAGGTGCTGCGCTATACAAAAAGTCAAATAAAAAAGAAGGTATGGTTATTTGTAACATTGGTGACGGTGCAATTGGATGCGGACCAGTTTATGAAGCTATGAACTTTGCAGCAATGGATCAATATACAACACTCTGGGAAGATGGTTACAAGGGAGGACTTCCAATAGTGTTTAATATTTTTAACAACTCATATGGCATGGGAGGACAAACTGCCGGAGAAACAATGGCATATGATGTGCTTGCACGCTTAGGAGCAGGTATCACACCCAGTCAAATGTATGCAGAACGCATAGATGGAATGAACCCACTTGCAGTAATTGATGCATATAAACGCAAAAAAGACTTAATTCTAGAAGGTAAAGGACCAATCCTTCTTGATGTTATTACATATAGAGTAAGTGGTCACAGTCCATCGGATTCATCAAGCTATAGAACAAAAGAGGAAATTGATGCATGGATCGCAGCAGACTCTATAAAAGAATTCAAAAAGCAAATGTTAGCTGCAAAAGCTGCATCTGCAAAAGAAATTGAAGAAATAGAAGTAGCATGTAAAGAAGATATATTAAATGCAGTAAAATTAGCACGAGATGATGAAATTTCACCTCGTATGGATTTGGACAAAAATCCTAATATCTTAGCTGACATGATGTTTTCAAATGAAACAATCAGCAATATGGAAGAAGGCCGTAAGCCTGATGTTTTAATGAAAAAAGAAGATAATTCAAGAGTTAAGCAAATTGCAAAGAAACAGAGATTCGGATTTGATGACAAAGGTAAAGCGTATTCCAAACTAAAATCATATCATCTGCGTGATGGTATCTTTGAAGCTATGTTTGAAAAATTCTATGAAGATCCAACTATGATTGCATATGGTGAGGACAATCGGGATTGGGGCGGAGCCTTTGCGGTGTATAGAGGATTAACTGAAGCTCTTCCATATCATAGATTCTTTAACTCTCCAATCTCTGAAGCTGCAATAGTAGGAACAGGTGTAGGCTATGCAATGTGTGGTGGACGTGCAGTAGTAGAGCTCATGTACAGTGACTTTTTAGGACGCTGTGGAGATGAAGTATTCAACCAAATGAGCAAATGGCAGGCAATGAGTGCAAATGTAATCAAGATGCCACTTATACTTCGTATGTCAGTTGGTTCAAAATATGGGGCGCAACATTCTCAAGATTGGTCTGCAATATGTGCGCACATACCTGGATTAAAGGTAGTGTTCCCTGCAACACCATATGATGCAAAGGGATTGATGAATAAAGCATTAAACGGAACTGATCCTGTAATATTCCTTGAAAGCCAAAGAATATATGACGTGAGTGAAATGTTCCATGAAGGCGGAGTACCTGAAGGCAACTATGAAATTGAAATAGGCGATCCTGATATAAAACGTGAAGGTAAGGACTTAACAATTCTTTCAATCGGAGCAACTCTCTATCGCGCACTTGATGCAGCGGATATATTAAAGGATAAATATGGCATTGAAGCAGAAGTAATAGATGCACGCTCAATCGTTCCATTTGACTATGAGAAGGTTGTAGAATCAGTCAAGAAAACTGGTAGACTAATTGTAACAGGCGATGCATGTGAAAGAAATTCATTTATGAAAGAACTTGCACATAACGTAACAGAACTTGCCTTTGACTATCTGGATGCACCTCCTGTTGTAGTTGGATCTCGCAACTGGATAACACCGGCATTTGAACTAGAAGACTATTTCTTCCCACAAGCAAGCTGGATAATTGATGCAGTACATGAGAAGATATTACCACTTAAAGGACATGTATCAAAAAGCAACTTTACAACACTTGAAAAGATGAGAAATGCTAAACTAGGTATTTAATTGGGGAGTGAGCATATAACAAAAAAAGAATTTTTAGAAATAGAAAAAAAGTCAAAGGAATTTTCATTTACATCGTTAAAACATGTGGGATATGAAAATTTAAGCGAGTTTATCGTTGTAGCAGATGATGAAAATATTATTCTACTATATGGTAAGAACAAAGGTTTTGGGTTTTATCAATATCATTATGCATTTAGTGAGTTGGATTATTTATTGAGCCACACTGAGAAGAAAACAGATTTTCTGATCACTTTCATTGAAGATAGTTTGGTTGAAAGGCTTGAAAGTGTTGGCTATGAAATGTTTGCTATATGGAGAGATTATTTTAACCATGATATCTCCTCCTTTTATGAGTGTGAAGAATTTCACCACTTAAATGATGCGGACTATAGTCGAGCTTCGGACATCACTATGGCCTGCAAAGGTCAAAGCCGTGGATTTATGGGGCAGACAATAGAATGGATAGCTGACTGGATAAGTGGAGAAAATGGTGAAGCCGATAGAATAAACATGAGCGGAAGCACAATTTTAACTCACTCTGTAGAAGGTGAAATCGTCGGTATAGTCTGTATTGGAATTTATGGACACGAAAGCGAAAAAGGCGCAGTTTTGTGGGTTGGAGACTTGGCGGTTCATCCCGATTTTCAAAGAAGGGGAATTGCTGCTAAACTTATGAAACAAGGCCTTTGTTATGGCAAAGAGAACGGCGCGAAACGGGCGTTTTTAATGGCTGACGATACGAATGCGGGTGCAATTCATCTTTATGAAAAGATGGGCTTTGTGGGAAATGAAAATGAATATGAAATAAATATGGTTAAAATGGCTGATATGAAAGAGGCGTAAACTATGAAAACTAAAGCAGTAAGAATATATGGAAAAGGTGACTTGAGGCTAGAAGATTTTGAGCTTCCACCTATAAAAGATGACGAAATACTAGTAAAGGTAGTGTCCGATAGCATATGCATGTCTTCATATAAGGCGGCAAAGCAAGGCTCGGACCACAAGCGTGTACCCAATGATATCGCAGAAAATCCAACGATAGTCGGACATGAATTTTGCGGAGAAATCGTAGAAGTGGGAAATAAGTGGCAGAGTGATTTTAATGAAGGTGAAAAGTTTTCTATACAGCCGGCATTTAACTACAAAGGCTCACTTGAAGCTCCTGGATACTCATTCAGATTCTGTGGTGGAGATTCCACCTATTGCATTATTCCCCACGAAGCGATGGAAACAGGTTCGTTACTTAAATTTGATTCCGATACATACTTCTTTGGCTCTCTTGCAGAGCCCATGAGCTGTATAGTTGGCGCATTCCACGCATCATATCACACAACACAAGGAAGCTATGTGCATGAAATGGGCATTGTTGAAGGCGGAAACATGGCAATACTCGCAGGTGTTGGACCTATGGGACTTGGCGCTATTGACTATGCACTGCATTGCGATAGAAAGCCTGGAATGATTGTTGTAACAGACATTGATGATGCAAGACTTAAAAGAGCAGAATCAATTTTCACAGCTGATGTTGCAAAGGCTGCGAGAGTAAAGCTTCACTTTGTAAATACAAGAGCTGAAGGGTCAGAGGCAAAGCTTATGGAAATGACAGGTGGACATGGGTTTGATGATGTACTAATCATGGCTCCTGTTAAACCAGTTATAGAACAGGGTGACAGGATTCTTGCAAGAGATGGTTGCTTAAACTTCTTTGCAGGTCCAACAGACACTACATTTTCTGCAAACTTCAATTTCTACAATGTACACTACGGAGCAACGCATATCGTTGGAACTTCCGGTGGAAATACAGATGATATGAAAGAGTCTTTGGATATGATGTCCAATGGACTGATTAATCCCACAACAATGATAACTCATGTGGGTGGCTTGGACAGTGTGGTGGAAACTACATTGCATTTGCCGGAAATACCGGGTGGAAAGAAACTTATCTACACTCATATCAGCATGCCATTAACTGCAATTAATGATTTTGAGGAACTGGGAAAGACGGATGAATTTTTTAAAGTGCTTGCTGAAATGGTTGCAAAAACGAATGGTCTTTGGAATGCAGAAGCAGAAGCATACCTGCTTTCTCACCAAAAACAGGGGTAATTAATACAACAAAATTGTAATAGCAACAAAAATACGTCCTTTTATGGAACGAGCATATACAATTGACAATTTATACCTTATAATAATAATCAACATCAAAAAATGCAAAACAGTTGGTTTATTATGAAAAAATATTTGTCCATCATTCTTATACTTCTTCTTACATTGTCTGCATTCACAGGATGCTACCTATTACCAAAAGAAGAAGAAGCATTGGCACCACCGCTACTCAAGCCAGTAGATATTGAGTATGTGACTGAAACGTGCGAACTAGGCGACATTGAAAAGCTTATATTTGTTCGTGGTCAATTTCGACCGAAAGTAGAACATACCCTTTCTTTTGAAAAAAGAGGGGGAATTTTGCTTGAGAAATATTGCTCCATGGGTCAAGAGGTAAAACAAGGTGATCTACTCTTTGCACTGGATACCGAGACAGTTGAGCAAGATGAGCAAATTGCATTTCTAAGATATGAGCAAGCAAGGTTATCCTATGAACGCGCAGTATCTTTGAGCCGCTCAACATTTGATAAAAAGATGGCAGAAATCAATAAAGATATTGCCTTCATTACCTATGAGAAAATCACTAACGAAGTTGAAAAGTCAAAAATATATGCACCCATTGACGGTGTAGTTACCTACATGACTAATGTAAATATAGGTGACTATATAAATGCAAAATTAAACGTAGTAAAGATTGCAGATGTGAATGAGCTTCGATTGATTGTTGTAGATGATGATGCCAAAAAACTTAGCTTTGGGGATATTGTTGAAGTTGAAGTGCTGGTTAATAATTCTAAGAATACATATCAAGGGGAAGTTGTACTTTCTCCACAAGATCGTCCTGAAAATATGGAAGAGACCTTTGAAAACCCAACGGCAATAGTAGAAATTAAGAATTTAAAAAGTGATAACATTCGCATTAATCTAGTGGGGAAAATCACACTCATTGAAGCAAGTGCAAAAGATGTTATCGTTATTAAAAACAGATATATACAAAACTACTTTGGACGCACATTTGTATATTTACTAGAAGATGGCGTTAAGGTTGAGCGTGATGTGCAAAAAGGAATTACAACCGCTACAAGAGCTGAGATCGTAGAAGGTCTTGAGGTAGGCGATGTCATCATTGTCAATTAAGTTTTACCATAATAATTATTTCACCTCAAGGAGTGCAGTTTGTTATCTTTAGTTTTAAGAAAAATATTGAATAATAAATGGCTAATTATTTGCTTGCTATTGGGCATGATTATTACTGTTGCAATGGTTAGCTCTATTCCACTATATACGAACGGTATATTACAGAGATTGCTTGTTAAAGACCTTGAAACCTATCAACAAGAAGAGGGCGTACATTCGGGTTTGTACGAAATAAGACTTGACCTATACCAAACATATTCAAAAACAGAAGGACAATTGTCAAAGACATATGATTTCTTTAAGGAACACATTGAAGGTGATTTCATTGAAGATCTTGATGTAGAGACAGTTGCACGAACGAATGTCTTATCGATGGACTTTCTATACGTTACACCGGAAGAATACTATGGTGAAAAAGGCGCAAGAACTGTCAACAAAGTATTTGGACTTGATGGTTTAGATGACCACATTCAATTACTCGGTGGCAGGCTCCCTGAAAACAATACAGATAATGAAATCATAGAGTGCTTGATTATGCCTGCTTTTCAGAAAGAATATAACATTTTATTAGACAGAGTCTATATCATGGAAAACTATACGAAAAAGGACAGCGAGTCATTCAAGATAATGCCGGTAGGACTGATAGAGCCCGCTACCAACAACGATCCATGGTGGGTGAACCCGGATGAGTACTCTAGCGGGTTTCTTATCGACTATCAACTGATGAAAGAGCAATTTGTTGATAAGAGAGAGTTTGTTACAAAGAGTGAATGGTTTTTTATCATTGACTACAAAACGATTGACATTCAACAACTACCGATGACAATCAACACACTTGATGCACAAAACAAATGGCTTGATGAGTATTCAGGAACCAAGGCAAGCTTCAATGCTATAGAGATATTACAAGAATATTTTACAAGAGCAAGGCAATTGACGACGACATTGTGGGTTTTGCAAGTCCCCATATTGATAATGTTGGCATTTTATTTATTCATGACTGCACAGCTGGTTGTACAAAACGATCGAAATGAAATCTCTATACTCAAAAGCCGAGGGGCTGCAAGACGTCAGATATTTCTTGTCTATCTTATACAAAGCGCATTGCTTGCTGTAGTTGCAGTCATACTGGGGCCAATACTCGGTATTGTGATATGCAAGATGTTGGGCGCATCTAACGGATTTTTAGAATTCATTTCAAGAACTGCACTTCAGATCAAGATGGTACCTAATGCAATCTTGTTTGCTGTGATAGCGGGCCTTTTCTCTATAGTTGTTATGATGATACCTGTTTTGTATGCATCACGTATTTCCATAGTTGAGCTTAAGCAAAAAAAGGCACGA
>JAGLOK010000190.1 GCA_023139005.1 Clostridiales bacterium
ATATTGAGAAATAACAGTCATTGTTTTTCTGAAAGCTTTGTTTCCAATCGAAACGGGCATTTCACGTTGGTAGTACGAAAAGAATACAAAAATCAAATCAAAGGCTCTGTAATTGATATATCAAATAGTAAAGGGTCCTATGTTATAGAACCCGAATCTGTTGAGAAACTGCAAAAAGAAATGCATCTTTTGCATCTTGAAGAAGAAAACGAGATTGTCCGCATTCTCTACACACTCACAGGATTAGTAGATGATAACCTCACAAATATTAAGATTAACATTGAAGCCATGCACACCTTGGACTTTGTATTTGCAAAAGCCAAACTCAGCATCGCAATGAGCGCCACTCCCGCAACCATCACAATAGATAGGAAAATGAACATCACACAAGGTCGGCACCCGTTGATCAATCAAGATGAAGTCATCCCATTGGATTTTAAGCTGGGTAGTGATAATAAAAAAAGCACAACACATGGCATTATCATCACAGGACCCAATACCGGTGGTAAGACAGTAGTGATCAAAACAGTGGGTCTATTTTCTGTGATGTCTCAGTGCGGTTTGCACATCCCTGCAAAAGAAGCGACCATTTGCATGCACAATATGGTGCTATGTGATATTGGAGATGGTCAATCTATCACTGAAAATCTCTCCACATTCTCTTCACATATGACTAATATTATTGAGATTTTAAGTATCGCAGATATGCACTCTCTCGTATTGTTGGATGAACTGGGCTCCGGTACAGACCCCACCGAAGGTATGGGTCTTGCAACAGTGATATTAGAAGAACTCAACAAGAAAAAATGTATGTTGGTCGCAACTACACATTATCCAGAGATTAAAGAATTCGCACACAATACACCAGGTTTCATCAATGCCAAGATGGCATTCGATAGACAAAACATGCTACCTCTATATCAGCTTGAAATCGGTGAAGCAGGGGAAAGCTGTGCACTTTACATCGCCAAACGATTAGGGCTACCTCAGCAAATGATTTCCCGCGCATATGCTGTTGCATACCATGAAAGCAAGCAACAGAAGAAAAGTATAAGCATCGCACATGATGATTTTGACATCATTTCAGAAAGAGATATGACCACACAAAAAAAGGTACCTAAGATCATTGCAAAACGCATCCAACCTGTTGCACAAAAAGCAATCGAAAGCAAGTTCACAGTAGGCGACAGTGTTCGTGTGTTTCCATCAAAACAAATCGGAATCGTATATCAAAAAGCAGATATCAAAGGAGATGTAGGTGTGCGTATACGCGAAAAGAATCATCTAGTGAATCACAAGCGCATTAAGCTCGTGGTATCAGCTAAGGAATTATACCCTGATAACTACGACATGGATGTCGTTCTAGATACCAAGGACAATCGTAAAGCCAAGAAGAAAATAGCAAGAAAAGGACATAATCCGGATTTGGTAATCAATATCAAGCAGGGCTATGATAGCAAAGATTAATAAGGTATCTGTATAATTAGATATTTTTGTGCAAAAAAAAGCAACACATCAAATAGGGTGAGTGTTTGATGTGCTGACAAAAGGAGTATTTATGATTAACTAGTTATCATTCCCGTGATCATCGATAATCATGGAAAGATAATTTGAATCATCTGCTTTATACGCATAGTAGTAGACTAAGATTCTATGTTTATATGTGTCATCGACTTCGTAGTCTTTTCTAATTGATCCATATATCCCTAAGAAATCCTGTGACCAATGAGTGATCATCGTCCACACTTCGCCTTCTTGACGTTGTAGGTACATTGATATGCGTGTTCTTTCGACCCCGAGGTATGCTTTCATTGATGCATGCATCGATGCAATTGAATTTTCTTCAATATGCAAATAGCTATCCGTGTAGGATATGTGGGGTGTTTCTTTAATTTTTGTAGCATCTTCGTGGAAAATGCCATCTTTTATCAACTGTTGCATGATAATCCCTCATTTATCTCTCTATAAGTAAGACCAACGAGAAGACAAAAAGGTTGCATAAAATTGAAAGTTTTTTTATTTTTTTATAAAGTGTGTTTTATATCATATAAATAGAGTTAGAGTTTGCTCAAAAGGTGTCTTTTTCAGGCATTGATAGCTCAAGCATCTTCCATCAAACTATCAATCCATTTCTTGTTATCATTTAGTGCGCATCCACCAATGCTTTCTGTAAGCTCTTGATGATTATCTCGGATTTTGCGCAATAGCTTTGATTGAAGTGCAGATTTTAGAGTTTGTTTTGTAACATTGGTATCTGAGAATGGTGCAAATGGACAAGGTTCAAGTGAGCCGGTTGATGAAACATGCAAAAATCCTCTTCCGGACGCAAGGCATCCTTCGAACTTTTGCTCATTACCAGGTAATGATACAATGATCATATCCAGCATATTTTCGAGTTCATCTTGTCTATTCAGCAAATCTTGTTTCTGGTTTTCGGTTAAACACATATCAGTATCACCATCCACAGGTACATACTCAATTAGAAATGTTGCTGCACAACCCGATGCTTCCAATTGCTCTAGGTACTCTTTTTTTACAACAGCATCATAGTTTTGAGAAGTCAGTGTTATAGATGTGCCAAAAAGTATTTTGTTTTTATTAAGTTTATTCATCAAGCCTGTAACTTGACTAAAAATGCCCTCTCCCCTACGTGCATCGGTGGTTTCTTGGTCGCCCTCGATGCTGATAATTGGAATCAGGTTTTTCATGCTCTTTACTTCTTCAATGACTTCTTCACCAATCAATAATCCATTGGTAAACAATACAAACAAAGTATCCTTGTGCGTTTTTGGTACTTCTAGTATTCCTTTTTTAACCAATGGTTCTCCACCTGCAATCAAGAATATAGCTGTCCCCAACTCTACAGCTTCGTCCACTGTTTTTTGTATCTGTCCAATTGACATTTCGTGCGTTTTTTCTCTTTCTTGAATGCATGCATAGCATCCTTTGCATGAAAGGTTACAATCATTGGTAATGCTCATAATAAGAATCGGAGGAACAATCAACTCTTCTTTCCTCATCATTTTATCTCTTGTTTTACTCTGTTTTTTTAAGTTTAATGCGATCTTTGTAAATGCTTTTAGATAATTAGGTCGCTTTAGAAGATATCTCTTGTTCTTTACGAGTGTATCCATTAATGATTGATCAAATAGCTTTATGCCTTGGCTCATATTTTTATCCTCTTGTCTATTATTTTACCGGTTACATACAATAAACGATTCAAAAAAGAATTTATTGCATTAATATTAAAAAATATCTATATATTTCGATTTAGAAATATTTATCATATCAGTGTCGCTTTTTATATAGTCCATATTTTTGGCTTTGAAAGTCTGTGCGGTTTCGTTCATTTAATTTCAGACTTATCTCCTCAAAATGTTACTTGCGAATAATATTACTCTATCTCATAGGGTAATACTATTATAAATCATTCTTTCTGTCAAGGGATTCTTCAAGTTGTTCAATTTGATTTTAGTACAATCCAAAGCTATCTTTTTCAAATGTTTTCAGGAAATAATCTAAATCTTTCAGCCTAGTTTTCATCATCTCTTTTGCAATATCCAGTTCAATTATTGAACTAAAGTTCTCTCGATGCTTTTTCATCATTGCTATAGCTTTTTTCATGTCTTTTGGCGACTTTGAAAAGTCTCGAGCAATCGTCATGAATCCGAGGTAATCCACGCCATCTGCATTGCGTATCAAGAGTGCTTCATTACTTTCCACAAGGTTTGCTTTGTCATGATATTTTACCGCTTCTATTATCGTTTCAATTTCATCATCACTAAATCCGAAAGCTTCAGCAATTTGGGGTACTACCTTGCTGGATTCTAATGCATGGTCAAACACGCCTTCTGGTCTGTAGGGTGCAAAAGCACTGATATCGTGAAAGTATGCTGCAAATATAAGTATATCTTCATCATACTCAAGCTTTTCTTTTACTGCTATAAGTTTTGCAATATGCAATGTTCTTCTGCCGTGATTTACAATATAGCTTCCACCAAGGCCATACATGAAGTCTTCCATTGCTGCAACTTCTCTCTATTTATTACTATTCACCATCTCTAGTACCGTCTTCTCGTATCACGATGACCATGTCCTGTTACATGTCTTTTTTTTGGTTGCCCTCTTTTGACCAAAATAATAATTAGAAATAACAGCATCATTGTCATTGTGCTAAGTAATATCAATGCAATAATCTTATTTTGACTCAATGGTGCTTTTTCACTTGCAAGTGGAGGTTCTTCGTCTTGTATTTGTACAATGTCTTCTGCAGGCACATTTGTCACAACAGCCCCAGGTGTCGCTGTTGTTGTTTCCATTGTTGGCTTTATTTGCACTTTTTCAAAGATTATAGAGTCAATCATACGCTCCAGTGCTTGAATGCTCTCTGACGTGATCTCAGCATCTGTAGATCGCATGGTGATGTTAATGCCCTGTCCATTGATGATAGTGATATACTGCCGAAAATAATTTTCTGTATCATTATTTTCTAAAATAGTATCATATGCGATAAAAACAGCTTGTGTATGTGAATATATAAAATATTGATTGTACATAATATCTTGAATATTGTCGCCTTCCTTTTCTCTAGAAACACTTGCAGGGGTGTCTTGTGCAAATGTGTCAAGCATACTCTGGCTGTATGTATTGAAGTCAAATATGCGCAGCATATCATCATTTTCTATCATAGTCACTGTAACTTGAACGGGTAATTCATCATGCCATGCTTTCAAATAAATATGACTTTCAGAAAACGATGCAAGTAATGATTCTTTATCTATATCAATGACTGATAAATTCGGATCCCCTTCATCTATTACGCGCGTGAAAACAACAAACTCAGATGGTATAGTCATGTGCATAGATAAGTCGTCCACCGCATATATTCTATCCTCTGCAAAAGCAATGCTAAGGTATGATAATAGAAGAATAAATACTATGCAAATAATGATCATTCTTCTCATTTGTCTTCTCCTATAATGTTTTCACACACTAAAGAGTATTATATCATATTCTTATACTGTAATTAAAGGTTTTGGCATATTATTCCTCTCAATGCACAATCTCTAGAAAAGCTTTTCAATATAAAAAATAGACATGATCTCTCATGCCTATAAAACGGAAAAAACTTATATATTTTACTTACACTTATTAAATACCCACTTCAACTGATTATAAACAATATGCATACTTATTTTACATTAAATTTGGATTAGCCTTATTGTTTTAACCTATTATATAAACTTCAATTTAAATGACCTATTTCTCAGCAAAATACAGCAGTTCAAATAAGAGATTCGGCGTTGATATCCAGTATTCTTCAGATATTGCCCCACCTCTGCCATCAATTATGTACACTGTACCATCAAACATCTTCGCGACCGGTACACGCTCTCTTGACGAACTAGTCGCTTTGGGTAGTGGATAGTTAACAGACTCAAATTCATCATAGGAGGTGACGCCTTCTTTTGCCATAACAAATGCAATATCAATCATCTCTCCAAGTTTTTGATAAATAGACTTCAATTTTTTGCTGCTCTTTCTATGAGGTAAATCCTTTCGATACTGTCTCATAATCTTTTTTATATGTTGACTGTCTTCTGACATGATAATGGTATAAGATACGATTGCATTTCCTTTATGATTACCTTCTACCACATACTCATAAAATGTTTCCTTGTGACCATTTAGTGATATTTTCAGGTTCATATCAATATTTACATCCTTAAATTGCTCAAATTGTCCTAAGTGAGTGATGTTTTCCTGCATCTGTGTAAGTGTGACTCCTAAATCAGTATACACCTGCACTTCATCTCTGAGCCAATGATAACTTGAATAAGGACGCCCTATCACTTTTGCAACTAATGTTTGGTGGTCATCTGTCTCTACGACTTCCATCAATCCATCCAGATCCCATTCAGCAAGGTTTTCGATTGGCTGCTCTGGTAGCAAATGATAAATTCCTGTTGTGCTCGTAAGATGTTGATATGCGGTATAAACGATACTGCATAGTTCTAAATATCGTGCATCATATAGTGCATTACCCAAATCTTGTCTATATAAAATGTAGATTTCATCAATAAATATTTGATTCTCATTGAGTATATAATAGAGCGTAAGTATCTCTTCTCCATCAGCAGACATTTCTATCGGATACTTCATCGCTTCAATCGTTTCATCATAGTTATTTTTTATCTGTGATTCTTTTTCTATATCAAATACCACTTTCGTTGGTATCAGATCATTTCTGTTGATGATTGCTTCAATTTCTTCATTCATCGTTATAGGTCTTCGTTGTATTCCGGTATCTTGAGTATCGATTTGACTATTCAAATAGTTCATCACCACATTTATGTCAACAGCAGTGGTTATCAATGCTATACACTTATTTCCTCTAGAGTCCAATACATGTCCAATAATCACTTCACCATCTAGTTGATTCATATACATCGGTTTATCCTCTAGTTCCACTGCTCCTTTGAGGTTACTCGTATTATCAACTGCCAATTCGCATGCTTTTTTTGCAATTATATTCAGGTCTATAAACATTTCCTGTTGCATCCCTCTGTTAAAAAATGAATGATTTATTGCTGTAATAGACTGTATATGGGTATCATCTTTTGCAAGTGTATATACTAGTTCCAACTCCGTTATCCCTGTATTGTTTCTCAACAAGGGATACCGTATGGTTGTATGGTTGTTCTCTAACGATATTTGATAATCTTCTGCGTCAAATTCCAGAGGGGTATCAATCCACAGATTTTCAATCAAATACTCTATTTTCTCATTGATCTGTTTTGGTACAATCTGCAGATTCGCATCTCCTACTTTGCTTTGTCCAATAGGCGATGTCGATTCGATAACTACTGCATATTCATCTTTATCAATCTCATATCGCAAGCGTACAGAATCATCATATAGTATATTCGGAAAGGATGTGAGCAAACTTCCACTTTCTCTAACTTCATCAATATCTTCTTTTTCTCTGATGAATGATTCTTTTATTGTTCTCACTGCTACGGAATATTCTTGATCAAACGCCATTGAACTATAGTGCTTATGATTATTAATGTGAATGGATTCTATATACCGCTCATTAGGAGTGAGTAAAAATGCAACACCAACTGCAACATCACCATTAGCATCTTTAGCAACAGCATATGTTAAAGTAGTTCTTCCAATATCGTCAATATTAACTATAGGTGTGATCATCTTCTGATGAAGCGCATACTCGCGAAGGTCATCAACGTCCTTGATAATTTCATCAACTGTCACTCCTAAGCCGATTCCATTTTGCATTTTATCAATATTTGCGTTTGGTATTTTAACTGGCGATAAAGTATAGCGACACTGCTTATATGAAACGTCCCAGGAAAACGAGATTGTGTTATCACTGTTTGTTCCAATAGTTCTTAATAAATTGAGTTCTTTCACATCATACTCTGAAAAGGTATCAGTACTCTTTTCTGCCATGATGTATGCCTTTAGCACTGTTTCTTCAAAAATACTATATGCCTTTTCCTCACTCGGATAACTTCTTTTATTTCGAATGATGTCGATTTTTTTGATCGACTCATTCCTTGCTAGTGCATACTCCAATTCCCAAATAATTTCACCTTGTGTGTCTACAGCAAAGTGAAATGTTAGCGTCTTATCTCCATCATCATTTTTCCCTTTTATTGCATCTGTATTCATCGTAATCATTGGATATACTATAGTATATTTTCTATCTGAAGAATGTATTTCTATATCGCTTTCTAGAGACAAGTTGTTGCTTTCATCAAGCATAGTTGTGATCCTGGAATTCATTTCTTCAATAGTGACCCCAAGATCTGTTTCTTTCGGATTATTAATACCCATTGTTGTACAAGCTGTGATAATCATCGTCACCACAATCAGTATTACAGTTCCAAATATCCAAATTCGTTTCTTGTTAAAATTGTTGATCATTGTTAAGCGCTCCTTTAGTTTTTTTCCACGCTTCCCTGCCATATTTGCTGTGATGATTCCGGGTATATGGCGATATTTTTGTATCGATGATTGCATCAATACATTACAGTATTCAATAAAGTCCGTTTCCTTAAGTCTTTGTATGATTTTTTCATCACAAGCCAATTCTATATCTTGTCGTATAATGCTCTTAATATAATGCAACAACGGATTAAACCAATGAATACACAATACAAATTCAACAAACCAAAGCTTTAGTATATCGCACCGTTTGTAGTGCATTAATTCGTGTGTAAATACAAATTCTAATTGCTTCTCGCTCATACGCTGTATTGCTTTTTGAGGGAGTATTAATTTTGGTGAAAATACACCGGTCAATGCAGGCACTGAAACATTGCAATCTACAAATATCCGAATACTCTTTTTGACCTTCATCTCTTTTTTTGCTTTTTCAAAAAGCACTAGTATTTTCTTGCTTTTACATTCTTCAAGTCTATTCATGCTTATGTTCAGTGTCACCATGCGTACAATAAGGTATGACAACGACACCACAAGTCCACATAAATAAATGTATATCGCAATATCAGTCCAATGTATAGTATTGTTAGGCTGTGTTGTACTGATATTATCTTTTTGTAGAACAATTTTCTCTTTTGTAACATTTTTTTCTGCTATATCCTCAGAGGATATAACGTCAACAGTAGGTAATTTACCATCCTCTTTCACCGTTGCCCCAATGTCACTATCTCTTGGTTCTTCTTCAGTATTGGGTATTACAGATGCAACTATTTCTCCAGTATCTTTTGATGTACCCTTTGTATCTGTAAAATATGATACGACACGTTGCACATTATCTTGACGATATAGGCTCAATGGTGATGAGATACTGACAGGAAAAAGCAGCCGTACAAGAAGCATAAGCCATATGATAGAACGCCACCATGCACCTGTTTTCTTACCGACAACCTTCCGCACAAGCAATATTATGAGTATCGCCCCACAAGACATCGCTGAGATTATTAACAAATTGTATAGTGTACTATTCATCTTTTTCGCCTCTGTTTTTGATATTATTGAGTAGTTTTTGTAATTCTGATAAATCTTCATCTGTGAAGTTTTCGTTTTCAACCAAGGTGACCATCAGTTTCTTTGGGGATGAATAAAATAGCTTATTCAATATCTCATTCATTTCCTCTTTCAAGCATTCTTTTTCAGTCACCAGAGGATAGTACTTATAATACCGCGCTTCAACATATGAAACTGCTTTCTTTTTCATTAAGCGACGAAGCAATGTGTTAATGGTTGTTTTGTCCCATGTCACACTATCACCAAGATCCACTGCAATCTCTCCCAGTGTTTGCGGGGATTTCTTCCAAAGTATCTGCATGACCTTCCACTCTGAATCACTAATATCTGTTTTCTTCACATCACTCATCTTTTACTCCTTAATGCATGTCCATATGGTTATAGTGTACTGTTGTAGCTATAGTGTACATCTGTACGTATTCAATGTCAAGAAGTATTTACCATAATATACATCTATTCGTATAAATGTATAACAGATGAGCCATTCCAAACGATACATCATTATATAGTTCCCCATATTGTAACCGAACTCATTTAATGATAAAATTGAATTCGCAATAACAAAGATGGAGCAACACATGAAGATAGGTACAATTACATTTCATTGGGGAACAAACTACGGCGCAACACTGCAAGCCTACGCATTGCAGCAATACCTCTTGTCCCAAGGCTATGACACAGAAATTATTGACTATAAACCACGCAAGGTACGGCAATATGAAATGCTTTGGACGTTTGTACGACGAGATTTTAAAAGGCTCATAAAGCTCCGTAAATTTAACATCTTTCGCAAATTTTTCCTGTCACTGTCTAAGCGTACCTATTACACAAACAAACAACTTGTTAACCTTTGTCAACATTATGATACCTATATCACAGGAAGCGATCAGGTGTGGAACGTAGCCTTCACCGATCACGCAGAGGGCAAGCCCACCTTGAGCTATTACCTAAATTTTGCAGACAAGAACAAAAAGCGCGTCTCATACGCAACCAGCTTTGGCACCAATGAATTACCCGATAAAATCAAGTCTTTAGTAGTCAGTGATCTTGAGCAGTTCGATGCAATCAGTGTACGCGAGGCAACGGGCAAGGGCATCATCGAGGACATGGGATTTGATGCGACCATTACACTCGACCCTACTTTGCTGCTTAAGGAAAACGACTACAACAAGCTTTTGGTTGGCGTTAAGACAAAAAACACCTATCCACTATTTTCATATATCCTACACGATAACCAATCCTTTGCACACGAATTAAAGGATCATGTGTATTCAACATATTTTGATAGTAAGCAAGATGCAAAATATGAAAACGAACCCATCTCCATCCCCGAATGGCTATACAATATCAAAAATGCAAAGCTTGTTTTGACCAATTCATTTCATGGTGTTATCTTCTCGATTCTATTTCACAAGAAGTTCATCGTGGTACCTGTTGAAGGTTCCGATATGAATGACCGCATCATCACATTACTAAATTATGTGGGGCTTTCAGACCGATTGATCACTTCGGTCAACAAAGAAGCTATAGATAGATTAATTAATAGTAACACTGATTGGAATAAAGTTGATTCAGACCTTCAAGTATATAAGAAGAGCTCTGAAGCATTCTTGCACGAAACACTAGAAAAGTAGTATTGGTAGTAATTTTCGTATAAATATCAAATCGATTATCTTTCGTTCACCCAACTTCCTTTTTCCTCTTTATTCTGAATAAGAAAAAGCGTATAATATGAATATTGTAAAACATTAATATTGAGGGAATATGCATTATAACTTTAAAAACACCCTAATAATAATTCCTGCTTATAACGAGCAAGATAGAATCAATCAAGTTGTCTGTGAAATAAAAAAATATTTGCATAACGCAACTATCTTAGTTGTAAATGACAGTTCAAGTGATGAGACGGCAAGGAATGCAAAGATATCAGGCGCACAAGTCATATCACACCCGTATAATATGGGTTATTCGGCTGCTTTACTAACGGGGCTCAAATACGCAAAGTCTCTAAACTTTGAAAATGCTGTACTTTTTGACGGTGATGGTCAGCATATAGCTCAAGAAGTGAAGTCCCTCTTTAAAAAAAAAGAAAGCACAAAATCCGATATAGTCATCGGTTCACGATTTATAAATAAGCAAGACTACAATCACGGTGTATTTAAGACTTTTGGCACAAAACTCTTTTCGCTTTTAATAAGAATATTTACAGGCAAGAAAATAACCGATCCTACATCAGGATTTCAGCTTTTAGGAGAAAATGCAATAGGTCTATATTCAGACATGGTAAATTTTCCAGAATATCCAGATGCAAACCTAATTATTTTTCTGATGAAACGTGGACTTAATATTGCAGAGACTCCTGTTAAAATGCGAGAACGAAGTGATGGACTTTCTATGCACCGTGGTATATGGCGTCCAATAAAATATATGGTTTTAGTGCTTTATTCTCTTCTCCTAGCAGCGTTTTTTACAAAGAGCAAGAAGTAATAACATATACCTGTAGGTTGTACAATGATGTGTAACACAAAGAGTAAAAAACAAAGCAAGGATTCCAAGAATCTGATAAAGTTGTAATTGAAAGAAAACAACAAAAGTCAGAAAGAAGGAATCCTGCATGAA
>JAGLOK010000191.1 GCA_023139005.1 Clostridiales bacterium
AATACGGAGATGTAGACCCCGACTCCAAGTCCATGTTTCACGTGATACAAAACAAAAGCTAAGCATAATCAATTACGAAAAAGTCTAGCCAAATTGGTTAGACTTTTTCTTTTATCTGTTTTAGCAGTCGTTAAATTATTATGAATAATGCACAAATATACTATACAAGCGTTTATTGCACACTATAATGGGTATCACTACTAAAAAGATAGGATATATAAGTTGATCGTACAAACACACTGGCTGATTGCCAATAAGATACATGAATACTTCACACACCGCTACGGAGATGTGCTTAATCGTCGATATTTCGCATATGGTAGCATTCAACCGGACATTTCACGCAGAAACCACCCTACAGAACACACCATTGATGGTTCGCTGGATTTTGTTGTTGACCAATTAGATAAATACAAGTTTCAGCCTCATGATATCGAAAACCATTCAAAACACATGGGGATGATTAGTCATTACCTATCCGACTTTTTTTGCAGTCGTCATTACAATACGGATTTCCATGAATCTAATGGGTTCTTTTCCCACATTAATTATGAACGTAAACTTCACAAAACATTAAAGAATCTTGACTTCAATGGACTGCTTAATTTAACAGAAATTATGGGTTGGTCACACTTTGCAGGTAACTTTCATGACTTGGTTAAGTCACTTGAAGAAGAGTATAGTAAACAGCCACCAAGTATTGAAAACGATATTCTCTTTGCCCTGCGTGCGCCTTTGATTGTATGTGGATATCTGCTGCGTCACAATCCAGTATCAGAACTTGTTGAGTGTCTTGCAACATAAGCACTATATATTCATTTCTTCTCTAGCTTTTTGAAACAAATAAGGCTGAATGTTTTCATATGTTAGTTTTTTAGGAATAACATCACATAACACTATTTCTTCAATCTCATAATCGCCTAATTTGTCCAACTCTTCTACCTCTGCAAAAAATAGTCTTGAACGACCTTTATCTCCACCTTTATCATCATATGAAACCTGAAAATCACATATAGGTATTAGATTAAAATCCACAGCACCCGTTTCTTCCATGAGTTCTCGTTTTCCTGCATCATTTATATGTTCACCCTTTTCAATATGACCTCCCGGCATTTCCCAAGTAGTTTTGCCTTTTTGACGTACAAAAATCCATTTGCCTTTGTATCTTGAAACTATTACAACGCATAGCATGCCTTGAGTGTTTTCTGATAATTCATAAAAGTTTATAGTCATTTTCATTTACCTCTTAAAGCTTTTTAAATGGTATTTTCACTCAAATATTTACATTGTTTCAGCGTAAACATTGCATTATCAAGCAGAAGATTTTTGTTTCTCAAATTTGAATAGTAATATTGATGAAAATAATTACATATTAGATTTTGATACAAGTAAAGGACAGGCATTATTTCAATGTCATAATCATTTAACTTGCCAAATTTGAGAAATGACTCTACATATTTTTTTAAGTTATCTTCATCAAAGTAACCATCAATACATTTTACATCAGCTAATGAATACGAACGTATAACTTCCCAACCCACAGGATGTACGCAGGCTGAAGTAAAATCTATTACTGCATTAATTTCATCTTTGCCGCTTATTATCTGATTAATTGAATAGTCCCCATGAGTATTTGAGCATGTTATTTTGCTAAAATCGATTTCTATCTCCCTATGCCTTTTTATTAAATCAATTTTCTCTTCTATGGCTTTTGCAATCTCTAAAT
The DNA here is from genome assembly GCA_023139005.1 of Clostridiales bacterium. Classification (GTDB taxonomy): domain Bacteria; phylum Bacillota; class Clostridia; order Christensenellales; family UMGS416; genus JAGLOK01. The sequence goes on from JAGLOK010000191.1 coordinate 1,727, forward strand.
CCTCATTGTCTACTGCTATTTTCAATGTATTCATATGGTTTGTAATGACAACATCAACTTTAAATTTATTATAAAAATCTTGACTTATTCCAATAGGCAATTGTGAAAGATCTTTCAATGATGACTGTATTTTCCCTAAAAACTCTGCCGATTCAAGTAAGAGCCAAACAGGAGCAGTATTACGTATATAAATTTTTCCATTAATAAAAGTTTGCATATGATACTTTTTATCATCCTCAATAATGATGCTTTCCCCATTACGTAATTTGTAAATCTCAGGTACAGGAATTCCGTCGTGTTTTAGTTTATTAAGAATAATTTCTTCATTTTCAGGTGTATTCATATAATTGTTTTCTATATCCTTAAAAATAAATTCACCTTTGTCGCTTAATATATAAAAACTATTTGAACCAATCCCATTGTTCAATTGTGATATTCCAAGGATTTTATTCACATCATAATTATCAAGTATAATTTTTCTTATTGAGTAATTAGATTGGTACTCATCTCTCCAATATTTTGAACCGTCTCTTGTGCGTGATAAAAAACCATATTCAATCATGCCTCGCCGCAGAAGGAAATAATCGCCAAAGGTGTGCCATGCTACTATAATTTCATTGACTTCTTTTTCAGTATATAAAATACCATAACTAAACTTTTGAGATAGATAAAGTAACACTTCTTTTTTCATTAGCATCTTCTTTGGCCAATATTTGATTTTACCTTCTTTTTCTAAGAAATTTGCAAGCTTACTCATCAAAACTTCCTTTCACCCAGTAGTAGCTGCAATCCTTTTTTCTTTCCATAAATCCATACTCAATCAAGTATCTTCTCAGTGTGACATGATCGTGATAAATATTCATGAGTATTTCATTCACTTCTTTTTCTGTGTACTTAATATCATTCTTGAATTGCTTGACGATAAGTCGCAACAAGATAATCTTCTTCTTCTCTTTAGGTGGAAAGGTTTTCATAATCAATGGATCTACGCTGGCTAAGTGCGCTTTCATCACATTTGCCTCTTCTTTTTCTGTGGAGAAATATCTTTCATCAATCATCGTAGCTCCAGCATGCACTTTGTCCTTTGTCTCATTACTATTGCCAAGTGATGCAATCAATAATTCATAGAATGCAAGATACGCTTTTGCTTGTTTTGCCTTTTCTTTTAATATAAAACGCTGATGTCGAACTGTAGATGGTGATATTTGCATTCTGTCTGCAATCTCTTTATCTTGCATGCCTTCTATCATAAACTGAGTCATCGTTTTTTGCTTTTCTGTTAGGCTTGTATACTTCTTATCCAAGTTCATCAGCTGAAATAATACCGAATCATGTTCCTCTTGAATATGCATCTTGATTTTCTTTTCTGCTGAAAAAAACTTTTCATCTACTTTAAATATTTCTCCATGATGATATTTCTGTTTGCAAAATAGACATTGATATGTGTCTTCTGTAAAGTGATAACCTTCTTTAATATCTTCTAATGAATAATCTAGTAAATTGTTCAATATGTTTATCTCCGTTTGCTTATTTAATAAACATATTAATCAATTGTTTGTTTTATGTCAAGTTTTACGATGAGAAAAACCCACTGATCTTTACTTCAGCAGGTTTTAGTTCTGACTTAATTACTCTAATCCTTGATTTCTATTTCGTCTAATCCATATTATTCTTTATATTGCCCATTTAACAAAAGGTTCATTATCTCATCTTCGGTTTTCAACTTATCATAATCCCCGACAATACCATCAGCAGGATGATAATGTATTCCATTTTTATGGTTTACCTCTAAACAACATATTACATGTTCTTTTCCGTGCTGCTTCAAGGCTTTATTAAACACTAATACTCTTACGTTCTTGAATAGATCCTTTTCGCATGGAAACAGTGTACACGCATAACACCCATCAATATTCTTATCCATACAACATGTTTTCGTATCACATGTTTTATCTTCTTGTTTTTTACATCCTGCACATTCTTCTTTCAAATATGTACTGCACTGAATGCATGCAAGCCCACAGCAACCCATATCTCCGTTATTCATCGATATGACCTCCTACAGTATTATCTTCTCTATAAGCAATACCTTCAATTTGCAATAGCATATCTCCTAAAAACTCATCTACTAGAAGTCCACTTCTAGCCGGATAACCATTTTTAAAGTATTGCTTAAATACTTCTTTTAGTTCATTAAAGCATTCTCCTCTTTTAAAAGTAACGGTTACTTTTACCAAATCATCAAGATCTACACCTGCATGATTAAGATAGACTCTCATGGTATCAAGTGCTCTTTTAGTTGCTTCAGTGATAGTTTCACCAAATCCTGAACAAATACTTGTAAAAATGAAGTTCCCAGCTTTTACATATGACGAATAGGTGTATCTTCCATTATCAATATCGACTTTTTTTATCGCTCCCATACAATCCTCCTTTTTTTCTTTATTATAAAGGAGTATTGCCGACAACTATATGTCGTCTTTATATAAATTATTTATTTTATGTGCATCATGTGTAATTTGATTAATCAAAGTTGTTGGTTCAATTATCTTTACATTATCAGCCAAAGATAATATTATTCCATACCAATGTTTTTCGTTTTCTACAAAATCAATGTCGTATATCAATTCCCCACTATCTAGCTCTGTATATCTTCCTTTTGGTATATATTCATCGATAATATAGCACACCTTCTTTTGAACTTGCATTTTCACATGAATAGACTTACTTTTATCATTGTGAATTAGTTCATCAAATAAAGATTGCGTTGCTACATGTAGATTAGAAAATGATTTATTTTCTATGTTTAGGTTGTGCATTCTTACCAGTTTGAATACTCTGTAATCTTGTTTATTTCTGCAATACCCTATGAGATACCACGCGTACCATTTATAATTTAAACACACTGGTTCAACTTCTCTTTGCGATTTATGACCGTTAGCATTGGTATAATAAAAAGTTAGGGTTTTTTTGTTATTTATTGCTTCTGAAATTTGTTTAATATATTCTAGATTAGTTTTATTTTCTTTTGCTATGCCATGATCAAGGAATATGTGATCATCTTCATTTTTCATGATAGGCATGATTTTCATAATCGCATCATCTATTTTCTCATCATCTAATGCTGTTTTTATGCTCTTGAGTGCTAGAGTTATTGCCCTTATGTTTTCCTGATTAATGGGTGTAGAATATAGCCTAAATGTGTCAAGTATCTTGTATCCGCCATGAATGCCTTTCTCTGATACTATGGGAATTCCAGCAAGATTAATGGTATCCATATCACGCTGTATTGTTCTTTTGGAGACTTCGAATTTCTTTGCAAGATAGTTGCCAGAAACCACATCTTTATTCAACAAACAAAAGATTATCCCTAAAAGCCGATCAATTTTCATGTTTTGCCTTTACTCTATGTAAATATTCCATCATTTGCTTTTCAGCTCTCATATCAACTTCCTTCATTTCTTCGGATAAATATGATATTCAACTACATCCAGTTCAAAGCCGGATTGATTCGTGTTTTTAAATTCTCTTTGGATTGTTCCACCTAAAGATTCGGGAACCTTTCGACTCGCAACATTTCTTTTATCCACAGGATAAAGTAATATAATCAAACTCGAGATGATTACATGCCCAGTCATACAGTACATGGATTGCTTCTTTACCATATCCATTTCCATGAGATATATTCTTCGTCCAAATACCAAACTCAGGTGTTTTGGTGTTGATGTCATGAAGCCCAACACATCCAATAAGCTCCTTCGTCTCTCTTATTAATATAACCAGCTGTATATTGCTGTTATTTTTCATTCTACTGAGCGATGATTTTATGAAGTCCTTCGTTTGAGAAATATCATCTGCCGGTTTTGGAGTCATATACTTTGTAATTTCATCATTGAAAGTTTTAAACATATCTTCTGCATGTTTTAATGCGATAGGTACTAATAATAGTCTTTCTGATTCAATTTTAATGTCCATACAGTTCATAGTATTTTATCTCCTTGAAAATACTTCAACACCCTCATCGCCCGCAGTGTGTTCCATCGACTGGGTTTACCCGTTTGCTCCATGTCAAAAGTGAACTTGACCCGGGTGTTTTGCTTGTACGTTCCTTGTTCCGTTCTTGTTTCGTTTAAATAAATCAAGTGCATCTTGCATGCGTTTATCATATGATATTTTTCTTTTTATTTTTTTGGTCGTGAATCGAGTAATCATCTTTCAGTAACGCATATATAAATGTATCATTCCAAATAGGATATCCACTGCTATCTTTTTTAAAATACATTTTTTTTATTAAATGTCCTTCTCTTCTGAAATACATTCTCTCAAGTAACTTCCACGAAGCTGTGTTCTTACAGTTGCACATGGCTATAATTCTATGTGCTAAAAGAATTGTAAAAGCATAATCAACTATTGCCTGACACGCTTCAGTTGCATATCCA
>JAGLOK010000192.1 GCA_023139005.1 Clostridiales bacterium
CTTCCATGCCTTTTGATATGGTACCCAATAGTGTGGTGCTCAATTTTTTCGCACCATCATCTGCATTTTGCACTGCATCTTTGACTACCGTTGCAGTTCGAAGCATAGTCCATGTTTGTTCTCCAACAATTCCATCTGCCTTCAAGTCATAGTTTCTCTGAAACTTCTTCACAGAATCTTCTGTGATTTTCCCGAAATACCCTGTTGCCTTGCTATAGTCAAAGACACCATGCTCCATCAAAAGTTCTTGAAGCTCTTTGACTTCACTTCCTTTTGAGCCGCGTTTTAGTATGTCCCCATCTGCAAATACAGATACGCTAAGCATACACACCACTAGGAATATGATTATTGTTGTTGTTATTTTCTTGCCCATTTTCATTGTGTTCACTCCTGATTGTCTCTTACAATCTTTACTACCTCAAAGCCAAATAATATATGTATTCTTACGATTTTTTTACATATGTTTTAGATATATACCCTGTCTTACCTGAGAAATCTATTTTATAAAACGAACCAGATTCACCCAAAATATCAACCACTGTATTCTTAGGTAGTGATCCTATTTGTGAATAGTTAAGCCCTGCACCCTTCCGCACTCTCAAGCTTGATGCTGTTATCGTGCCTTTACCTGTTGTCGTAGTTGGTGGTGGGGTTGTGCTGCCTGAATTAATGGATACATACTTCCCACTGACCCAGCCTTCTTTTGATTCATATGTGATCTTGTACCATCCATCTGCGGACGCAAGTATGGTTACCTTATCTCCACTGTTAACCTGTCTCAATACACTGTTGGATGTTCCGGGTCCTGAACGTACATTAAGCATACTACAGTCTTTGATTGTACCAATGGTTGTATCCTGTGGTGTGCTTACTTTTACGTATTTTCCACTCACATATCCTGTTAAGCCGGAATATTCAACTTTCATCCATCCACTTGTTAGCTTTTCAAGTACTTTAACCGTAGCACCATGTGGTACATGTCCCAATATCGCAGAAGTCGTAGATGCGCCACTTCTCAATCGAAGTCTTGATGAGGAAGTGGACAGTTCCACTTTTCCTGTTTCCACAGTGGTTGTAGGTGTTGGAGTCGGGGTTGGCGATGTAGTATCTTGATGGTCTTCTTTTGTGCCATCAAAGTCAACATAATCATCTACCATGTATCCCAACAAATCATTATAGTTCACATATACCCAACCATCGTCACGATCCTCTAAGATGACCACTTCCGTTCCTACAGGAACGTATGCTAATATACTCGATTGTAGTGTTGTGCTCTTTCTTAAACGCACACTTCCGGTGTTTGCAGTTATAGTACCAATTAATTCACTCGGATCATCCCCTTGACCATCTGTAGGATCCTCCGGTGTCGTTGTTGGTGTTGGGGTATCAGAGGGTGCCGGTGTATCCGATGGTGTTGGTGTTTCTGAGGGTATCGGTGTAGGTGATGGTGATGGACTTGGAGTCGGTGTTGTTGCTCCGGCGTGGTCCTCTTTTGTGCCGTCAAACTCCAAATTATCATCGATCATATATCCTACGAGTCCATCGTCTTCAACTTTTACAAATCCATCAGTACGGTCAACCAATACTCTCACATAGCTATCCTCTGCCATATATTTTAGAGTATATGCAGTAATGGAAGGTTCATTGTACATGATCTGTGTCCCTGAGAGCACCTTTGCCCATGGACCCCTGTATATCGCTATGGACTCTTTCTGCCCATCGAATGTCAAGTTATCATCGATAACATATCCCGCTTCTTCTTCAAAGAGTACTTTCACCCAACCATTATCCAGATCCTCTACAATCTCAACTGTACTACCGGATGCAATAGTTTTTAGAATACTACTATATGTCATTGCTTCTTCATACATATTCTCATCAGCAGTCAATTGTCCTGTTGGCACAGGTGTTGGTGACGGTGTAGGAGTTGCAGAAGGCTCGAGAGTTGGAGCTGGGGTTGGTTCACCTTCGAGTACTTCCTTTGTACCGTCGAAATCTAGATTATTATCTAGTATAAATCCAACTTCACTATCATACTCAATCTGTACCCAGCCATCATCACGATCTTCGATGATCCATACATCGCTTTCGTTTGCAAGGTCAAATATTGTATCAGCGCCGGTATCTGCTTGTTTGTACATCGTTTCATCCGCTGTAAGTGTTCCTACGTCATAGATGTCTTCTTTAGTTCCGCTGAATGTAGCATAATCATCTTCTATATATCCTGTGATGCCATCGTATATGATTTTTAGCCAACCATCATCACGATCAGTTATTATGGTATACGTAGCATCCCCTTGGAGTATTGCAAGGAACGCACCAGTTGCATCCATTTCTTCGCGCAAGTAGATTTTCTTATTTGCTTGTATAGTACCTGTAACGTCAGGCGTGGGTGTCGGGGTTGCAGTAACAGGGCCTGATACCATCTCCAAGTATTTTGATGAACTCCATCCTTCAGTCCCTGAAGAATCAATAATCTTATAGAAAGTACCCGATGCATCATAGCGTGTTACAAGTTCTGCATTGTCCAGTGTTGTAATGACAGAAAAGTCTGTCGATGGGCCACTTCGCATATTCAGTCGTGTTGCTGTGACTTTATATATTCCTTGATGTGTAATAACTGGTGCTTCAGTAGTCGGCGCAGGTGTTGGATGCGTGATGTTCAAGTATCCTTTTGCAACATACCCTACGACTTTTTTGCTAGGCACATAGATCTTGCACCAAGAATCTTCAACCAATACATTGACCGATTCACCTCTATTGATTCCTGTGAGTACAGAGTATGAAGATCCGGGACCTGAGCGCACATTGAGCGAATCCACATTCACAACACCAATCGTACTAGGAAGTGATGCTTTCACAGGTAGTGGGTTTTCAACTACATTCATATTAGTGAGGACCGTTCCCTTATAATAAAATTGCAATATCTCTTGATATGTGAAGTTTTCTTTAGCCATCTGTTGCGCACCACGTTGGCTCAAGCCAATTCCGTGTCCGTATCTTCCGGCTCTCAAAACCCATGTTTTATTGTCTGATGTTTTGTAGACTTCCAATATACTATGGTATTTCAAATACGACGATTCTGATGCAAATGCATCTTGCATATCATCAAATACAAGGCTGATTTCCATACTCTTATATGTCGGTGCAGGCGTCGATGTCGGTGATGCCGTCGCAGACGGTGTGGGTGTTTCGCTAGGTACCGGTGTTACCTCAGGTGTATTGGTAGGCGCCGCTTCAAATGCTACTTTGCTTTCTAGAATATATCCTGATAGTGAATCGTATTCTGATAGGTACCATCCATCAAACGTCTTACTCGTCACATGGATTATGCTTTCATCGGGTATATACACAAGTACTGTACTGTCTGCGTCTGCACTCTCATACATAGCAACTGTACTACCATCACCATTCACCTTGGCAGTCTTATCAATCAACTCAGGATCAGGTGTCGCAGTAGGTTCCGGTGTTGCAGTCACAGTAGGTTCAGTTGGTGTTGGTTCATCGATTGTGACATAGCTTCCGTGAATATAGCCATTAATACTATTATACTTAATCTTGAGCCAACCATCACTTCGTTGATCAAATATATCTACTCTGCCCCCATTGGGTACATAGCCAATAATCGGATTAATGGTTCCCGGACCGGATCGTATCCTCAAGCGAGTAGACGATTGCAACACTACAGTGCCCTTGGTGGGGTCTTGTGGTGGCGAACTTGGTGAAGGATCAACTGGAATCTCTGTACCGGTTGTAGAGTAGTCTACTTTAATTTTGACTTTCTGTAGCTTTCTGGATGCTGCTGGATACGCACCGTATTTTGTTGCGGATGCAAGCTCGTATGGTGTTACGCTTTCAATACCCATGATGGTAATTGAATCTTTGCTAATGCCTAGCTTTGAGCTCATTGCAGAAAGCATCATATTCTTAAGCTTTGTACCAAGCTGATTTGTTGTTGTAACCATTTCAGGGAAGTAAAATTCAAACCGAGGACTAGATGGGTTTTTCATGTCATATGGGTCATCTTTTAGTTCATGATAAAGATTAACGCTTCCCCAATAGGGTGCTCGTGGCTGTACCTGTCCACCGTTGGATGCAGAATATACACCATCTGCAAAGTCACTTCCATAGCGCATTGCAAGTCCCTTTGTTGCACTAATTGCAGCGATAACAGAAGCATCTCTGACAGGATCAAATCCTTTGTATACTTGGTTGGATGTAGTATCAACTACATCATATGTATTTCCGGGGTAAATGTATCGCATTGCATATGTTCTTGCTGCAACAGCTTGTGCTTTTAGAGCTTCTGTAGGCCAACTTGGGCTCATCTCATGTGCAACAACACCCACCAGATATGTTTCCATGAATAATTTGCAAATCAATGTGACATAAGAGCCACTTCGTGTAAATGTCATATCACCTGGGTAATGGGTCCATCCGGTTTTCGTATTGTTCAGTGTTAACCAATTTGTTCCACTTGTGCTTTCACATCGAACGAATGTAGCAGATGTTCCTAGATATGTTGTATTACTTCCATCTACTAGTGATACGCCACTTCCGGATGTTCTCACAGTATATGTTTTTCCCCGTACCAGTGTGTAGTATGGGTTTTCTCTTATATAGTATTCTCCATTGACGGTAAATTTCGCACTGGTTACAGACTTCATGCTAGATAGCTTTACTTTAATATAGCTATAGTCAGATGCTGCACTCGCTTCGCCTACCGGAAGCAAACTCATCATGATCATAGCCAATACCATTATTATAACTAGATGTCGCTTAGCTCTCATTTAAATACCATCCTTATAATTGCTTGTAACATTTTCGTAATATATTTAAAAACATAACCAACTTATACTCGGATTCTCTAGCATATATTTGATTATTCAATGTAAGATCTCATGTATTTTGATATAAGAATACCATACATTTTCTATAATATCAATAGTTTTGTAACATATTTGTAATGTTTACTTGGATATTTTACACTGTAAATCTTCTGTGTAACATAGAAAAAAGAGAGTATCCACCTTCTTTTGATATGATTATATCCTCCCTAAGTTGAAATTTACCAATAGTCATCTCACTGTGTCCTAACACATCTGATGCCCATTTTTTTGTTTATTGTCTTATATTTTATTAGATTTAGTAAAATAAAAGAGCTATCCGATTTATTAATTTCGGACAGCCCCTTTTCTTTTTATAATATTTCTATTTTATTCTTCTACACATGCATCCACTGGGCATACATCTGCACATGCACCACAATCAATACATGCATCTGCATCAATTACATATATTTCATCACCTTCTGTAATGCAACTGACTGGACATTCCGCTTCGCAAGCACCACATTTGATGCATTCTTCAGTTATTTTATAAGCCATTTTTTCCTCCGTACGGTTAATATATTCTAATGATATTCAATATCGAAATTATTATACCCCCGCATATCCCATTTGTAAAGTACAAAAAACAACAAAAGTTTCCGTACATTTTAAGTATCTACTCTAGACTATTCGTCTGATACCAGTTTATCACTTATAGCTTGCTTTTATCTTTGTTTTCATTCTTGCCTTGGCTGCTTTTTTGATTGTTCTGGTTATTATTATTTCTGTTTTTAACATTTACTGTTCTATTATTGTTGCTGTTATTATTGTTATTGCTGTTTTGTGTATTTTTATTTTTCTGTTGAGAATTATTGCTCTTCTTTCTTCTTCTTCTGTTTTTATTATTGTTTCTATTGTTGTCTTTGCTCTTTTTTTCTTCTTCTCTGTCCCATGTCTCTGATGGGTTATTAAACACAATCTCTTGTGGCTTCATCTTTCTTACACGTTCAAATTGTTTTTGTGCATCTTCTTTTGAAATAGCTTTGACATCATCCAATGGATACTTTCTAATCTCAATAGTTTCTCCAGGAAATGTTACTCGCACCTTACATTTTTCCAAAAGGACTAGATTATCAACTACTATCCCCGGTCCATCTGGCGTCATGACAGTACTTCCCATTCGTTTTAGCCTTGGTCGAATGTCACGATATACTTCATATTCATGTGCAAGACAACACATGAGTCTTCCACACAATCCGGATATTTTTGTTGGATTCAATGATATGTTTTGCTCCTTGGCCATCTTAATTGATACAGGGTGAAATCCCGTCATGAATGTTGCACAGCATACTTCCCTACCACAAGGACCGATGCCGCCTTTCATTTTCGTTTCATCTCTGACGCCGATTTGTCGCAATTCAATACGCGTCCTGAATGTTGAGGCCAATTCTTTCACAAGCTCTCTGAAGTCAACTCTGCCATCTGCAGTGAAAAAGAATACGATCTTTTTACCATCGAAACTATATTCAACATTTACAAGATGCATATCTAGTTTATGCTTTTCAATCTTTTTCAAGCAAGTACTATGCGCATCTTTCTCTTTTTTAACGTTATCTTCAAGTTTCTTTAAGTCTTTTTCTGTTGCAACTCTTATGATACTTTTAAGTGGAAGAACTACATCCTCTTCTCGGACTTCTTTTTGTGCTATTAATACATCACCATATTCAGTTCCTTGTGCAGTCTCTACGATGACGCCGTCTCCTTTATTGATTTCAAGTTCTCCGGGAGAAAAGTAATAAATTTTCCCGTTGCCCTTGAATCTTACGCCGGTTACTTTTGGCATTATGCCCTCCTATGATTATATATACACTTTATATGATTACAAATTTGAAAGCAACCAATCTACTGTAGGTAGGTATTGTGCATTTGCAGCCAACCTGCTTTCTGTTTCCAATATATAAGTTAATTTATTTATTATATCATCAATTTCATATTTATTTGAATAATTTATTTCATCCTCGATGTACCCACTATTTTTTGTATCTGATTTGATCTTGATACAGTTTGAAAGTATCATCTGCCAACTAAGAAGAATTTCATGTATGCTTTTTTTGTTTTTCTCTAAAAAGCTAAATACTTCTATTTTGTTTTGTTGATCAATCATGAAGAAGATTTTCTTGTATTCCTCAAATTGATTCGTCGTATTTTTACTATTGGCTATCTTCAGTGCATATCCTACATTCCCATATGCAATGGGTACCACATCGTTAATTTTATCTTCATCCACCCCAAGGCTCCTCAATGCTTTATGCATCTCAACCTGGTTGAGCCGTTGCATCTTTAGTGTGATGCTACGTGATAGGATTGTCTGTAAAACACTAGATATATTATCGCACAACAGTATAATTACGAGATACTCAGGTGGTTCCTCCAATATCTTTAATAGTTTATTCTGTGCTGTCGGAGTCATCATATGTGCTTTTTGTATGATATATACCTTATGTCCCCCATCATTGGGAATAATATATGCATCCGACAATAGTTCTGATATTTCATCAGTTGTTATTGATTTCTTTTGACATGGTGCAATCAAACGAAAATCAGGGTGATTTTGACTTGTGAATTTTGAACAACCGGAACACGTATTGCACGGCTTGTTTTGCGATGTGCATAGCAATGCCTGTGCATAGATATTCGAAAGCGTCATCTTTCCCATTCCATCTTCGCCTTCAAAAATTAATGCATGTGCAATTCTATCGTTTCTTATAGAGTTATGAAGATATTCAACAGCATTTTGCTGTCCGATAATTTGCTTGAATTCCACGAATTAAAACTTCTT
>JAGLOK010000193.1 GCA_023139005.1 Clostridiales bacterium
ATCGTGAAGAACTTATTGACGGAGAAGAGTCATTGATTTCACAAATCAGTGGATTCGTCTCAGAATCTTATGAGGATTACAAGCAAAATCTATATAAAAACGGATTACTTGATAGCCTGTCATATGAGGAAAAATATGATGACATGAATGCATATTTCAAAGGACTTTTCTTGAATCATGATAATTTTTGGGAAAAGTATGATGAATATGAGATTATACAAGATAAAACACATGCTATCATAGATGAACTCTCTAGCATCAATGAAAGCTGGACGTTGGAATACTTTAAGAACTTGAGTTATCCCAAATAGAATTATGTTATAGCGAACATAGAAAAACCCTCATATATATGAGGGTTTTATTAATTAATCGATACTTCTGATGTAACACCTTCGTCTTCTATGCTGTCGCTTTTCAAAGTATTTCCATTGAGACCGAACTTTAGTATTCGTTTCAAGCTCTGGATTAGTTTCTGCAAATTTGATATCAAATTTCTTTCCAGATTTCATCACAGCATCCATTATAATTGCATTCAATCCAAGTCCTTGCAATTCGGGTATTACCCCAACCAAATATAGATCTAAGACTTCAATTTTGTTTCTAGCTCGCAAGAAATGGAATATCCCAAATGGTAGTAAGTTGCCATTTGCGATACGGGCTGCCTTTGTAAAGGAAGGGAAACATAGACCAAAGCCAACAATTTTGTCATTCTTATCTGCGATTAATTTCAAGAAATGTGGATTCGCAAATGTAATGTTTTCTTTTATTGCCTGATCAATTTGTTTCTGCGAAAGTGGGGTAGTGCCATATAGTTCTTTATATGCATCTGTCCAAACATCAAACATACCGTCTAGATGTTTTTTTGCATCATTTATCTTCGTAAATTCTAATAATTTATATTCACTACGTTTAAGTACTATTTCTGAAATTCGAGATAGCAAAGAGGTTGCTTTTTCTGTAACTTTTACCTGATATTCTACCCAGTCTGCATCTTTTTTAAATCCCAATGAATCCATATGGTCAACATAATATTCATAATTATATAGGGTGACAAGTGTGCTCTGCTCTTCAAATCCTTCAATCAACATTCCTTCGTAATCAAGGTCTGTAAATCCTATAGGTCCTTGAATTTCAGTCATACCAAGCGATTTGCCAAATTCAGTTACTGCATTAATAAGTGCTTTGGATACTTCTTTGTCATCAATGAAATCAAATCGAGTGATACGCACGACTTTGTTATTCCATACATCGTTGGCCCTATTGTTTACAATGGCACCGACACGCCCTACAATTTTATTATCTTTATATGCAAGAAACCATGCTGTATCACAATATTCTGATGCATAATTTTTCTCTTCAATCATGAGATTACGCTCATTATCACGAAATGGTGGCGCCCAGTACTTGTTTCCTTTATATAAATCAAAAAAGAAATTTACAAAATTCCTGCGATCTTTTGCTGTAGTTGCTTGTCTAATTTCTATCATTGTTAATCACCATCATTTATTTCTTTACCCATAAAGCATGCAGCTAGTGTATTGGGTCCGCAGTGTGCACCAATTACAGGACCGATGAATTGGATATAAACTTTTTTAAAGGTACAGTGTACCTTTATCATATCAAGTAATTTATTTGCATCTTCTTCACAATCAGCATGAAGGATAATCAATGTATTGTTTTCACAATCTTCAGCGTTTGCAACTGTCAACTCCATAATGCGTCGAATTGCTTTTTTGCGTCCTTTTGCTTTTTCTAGAGAGACTATTTTTCCTTCATTATTAATAGTCAGAATCGGTTTTACTTGCATCATAGATCCCATCATAGCCTGGGTAGATGAGATTCTTCCACCACGTTTTAGATGATTTAGGTCATCTACAGTGAAGTATCCGTGTGCACGTTTATAATTATTCTCTACCCAATCTGCAACTTCATCCAATGGTTTTCCTGTATCATACATTTTAAGGGCTTCAATTAATAGTACAGCCATGGGTGCTGAAATACGCAAAGTATTTACGATTCGCAAAGTTCGTTCGGGAAACTCCTCACGAAGAGTCGAGGCAGCAGCACTCAAAAAGCTAAATGCAGCAGATAATTCTGAAGAAAAAGCGATAAATAAAACATCCTTACCATCTTCAAGATAGGGGCGTAATAATTCCTCGTAATAATTGGGTGGGTATGTGGACGTTGATGGCATTGCGCCATTACGTACTTTTTCAAAAAAACTTTTAAATTTAAATGTTTCTCCCAAATCATAGAAGTGCTCTTCATCTTCTAATGTATAGGGCATGGGAACAAATGGAATGTTGTATTTTTTCAGCAATTCTAATGGAAGGTCACTATTGCTATCTGTTACTAATTGATAATTGGTATTCTTCATAAATTCTTCTCCTTCAGTATGTATATTATAAATGATTTATTAATTATACACGCTAAAGTATTGAGTTACAATATGAGTTCATCTTATGATTTGCTAATAAAAACTATTCTGTAATATCCTTGAATTGAGCAAAAGCTTCTTTGGTACATGTGACATGTGTTGTTGCATTTGTAAGGTATATGACATAGCCTGGTTTTGCACCATTAGGCTTTCTCACATTTCTTTTTTTTGTATAGTCTACAGGGACATGCGAGGAGTTTCTAGCCTTTGAAAACCATGTAGCAAGAAACGCACCATCTTTAATAGCACTATCAGAGACAGCATTATTTTTCTGACGTATAATAACATGTGAACCAGGAATGTCTTTTGTATGTAGCCAGATATCATCACCGCGGGCAAAACGCATTGTAAGTTCATCATTTTGCTTGTTATTGCGACCGACATAAATATCGTGATTATCAGAAGACAGAAAATGATGCGGCTTGGATGCAGGGAGTTTTCTAGATGTTTTCTTAGAAGATTTTTTTATATACCCACCTTGCTTCAGTTCTGTTTGTATTTCAATTGCCAAATCTTCACTGTCACATTGATCAATTAGATGAAGGGTGCTTTCAAGGTAGTTTACTTCATTAGTAGTTTTCTTGATTTGATTATGTGCAAGGCTTATCGCAGTTTTCAACTTTTTGTACTTCTTAAAAAACCTTGCTGCATTACTGGAAGCACTTTTCCTTGGATCCAATGGTACAGTAATTGTATCTTCTTTTTCAGAGTAGAAGTTTTGTAGATCAATTTCACTAGCACCTTTTGGTACGAGGTATGCAAAACTAGTTATAAGTTCTCCATAGAGCTTATATTTATCGAGGCTTTTTTCATCTGTTAGGATATTTTGCTGTTTTGCAAGCTTTCGAACAGAACGATCTAGCTGTGTTTTTACGCTCTGCCTTAACGAAGACACTCTCCTTGCAATGTTGTCGCGTAATGCACGCATTTTGTAAAAATCATCAATAAGTTGGTTGATGGATTCATATTTTTTATGATGGATACTAGGGGCATTTACAAGTAGCGTAAAATCAATCATTGTATTTGCATCATCATATATTGCATAGTATTTAATATTATTGCTAAATAATACATTATAGAAATTATAGATTTCCTCAGATAATGCAACAAGTTGCTCATCGGATAATCGAGAAAAGGGAGCATCGATATCAGCAATATCCTGAACAAGATAGATTAATGTCTTTTTTGATAATCCGGATATTTTACTTTGCAATGTATTTATAATAGGGGATTCAATGTTTGCAAGAAATAATCTATAGAAATCATCTGCTGAAAGACTCTTTGGATTCACCTTATCTTGAGGTGGTGGGGGTATGTATTCTAGAGTGGGCATAACTTGTCGCACACGACTCTTGTTTTCATCGACACGCTTTGCAGATTCAACGATGATATTATTATCATCAACCAATATAATGTTGGAGTGCCTTCCCATCATTTCACAATACAGATAATAAACAGACTCTTGTCCCAGCTCGTTACGAGCAGCAATTTTGATTTTGATGATACGCTCCATATCAATTTGCTTGATGGAAGTGATTCTTCCTGCGATGAGCCGTTTTCTTAGCAACATGCAAAACATGGGTGGTTTTTCAGGATTCATTGTAGCTTCCGATACAATGTGCATACGTGCATACGATGAGGAAGCCGAAAGCAGTAGTCGATAATTATTTCGATTCGCACGAATAAGCAAGGTAATTTGATACTTTTCACCTTGTGATACTTTTTCTATGCGTCCGCCGGAGAGCAAATTATTGAGCTCATTTGCTACTGCGTATAGGGATGTTGCATCCAATGCCATAAATAACCTCGATAAAATATTGTAAATGTATTATAGCATAAATTGACATGGTTTTTGCTTAACAAATAATGAGAATGAACTGTTGCTAAACACGAACATATGTTTTATAATGTGGGTATAGTAATTTAAGGAGAGCTTGAAATGCCGAAAAAGTGTTATTTTCATGTGGATGTAAATTCAGCTTTTTTAGCATGGGAAGCTGCATGGAGGATTCAACATGGAGATCCTGTTGATATCAGAGAAATTCCTTCGGTTGTGGGCGGAACGCAGGCGACGCGCCACGGCATTGTGTTGGCAAAATCGACGCTTGCCAAAAAACTATACAAAGCACAAACGGGTGAATCGATATTCGGATTAAAACAGCGTGCACCCAATATATTAGTCGTACCGCCAAGGCATGGATTGTATGAAATCGCATCCCAAGCGTTCATCGACCATTTATCAGATTTTTCTCCCAAGGTGGAGCGTTTTTCAGTGGATGAAGCCTTCGTTGAGTACACAGGCCTTGAAAAGTTATATGGAGAGCCCGAGCAGGCTGCAAAAAAGCTGTCCGCTTCTATAAAGCAAAAGCTAGGATTTACAGTGAACATAGGCATCTCGTCCAATAAACTACTTGCAAAGATGGCGGGAGAATTGGAAAAGCCTGATAAAGTACATACTATATGGCCGGAGGAAGTTCCGCAGAAAATGTGGCCATTACCCATCGGTGAGCTATACATGGTGGGTAGAAAAACAGAAGAAAAACTCAAAGCAAGAGGTATATTTACAATTGGTGATCTTGCAAGATGCAAAGAAAACATGTTGAGGTCGTCGTTTAAATCACAAGGCTCACTGTTGTGGAACTTTGCAAATGGTAGATGTTTTGATACAGGAAAAGCAGGTGCTGCAAACTTTCAAGGAATGCTGCCAAACAACAAAGAAACAATCAATGCAAAGGGATTAGGAAACTCCACTACCATTGCATTTGATGTGGAAGATATGGCATGCGCACATCGCGTGTTGCTGTCGCTTAGTGAAACGGTAGGCTCACGATTGAGGGAAAATGGTTATAGAGCAAAAACAATACACGTCTCTTATGCAACATCAGAGTTTAAGAGGAGCGGGAAACAAAAGACATACCATTTTCCGTGTGCTTCAACCACAGAAATATTCAGCAGAGCAGTAGAAGTGTTTGACAGCATGTGGAGCGGAGAACCCATGCGGCAAATGGGTGTATGGACCGGCGGATTTTCAATATATAACAATGCACAAGTATCGATGTTTTCAAAGGCATGGAAGCAAGAGGCAGTCGATAATGCAATTGATAAGATGCGAAAAAAATATGGGAATCATGCAGCGTTTCGTGCAGTGTTTTTAAACTCGGATATACGCCACATGATTGGCGGCACAGCGTCGCTTCGAAATTTCCCATATGGAGGGTGATAGACAATGAAAGTGATTATGAAGGTGGTGGAGATGCTGGCGTGGTTTGATACCAATGGAAAACCACATCCGATACGATTTCGAACACAAGATAACAACGGAAAAAACATCATTATCAAGCTCGATGGTATATTAAATTCTGCAATCGAAAGACATGCGGGTAACCAGATGGTGCGATTTGATTGCAGAGTAACCATAAAAAATACGCAAAGAGAGCTTCAATTAAAATACGAAACAACATCGTGCAAATGGTATCTATCAAAGATGTAGACGTTGCTCAAAGTATAACTATGATGTATTATAAATGAAAAGAATAATCACATCATACATATAAGGAGCACGCATCATGCCAAGAGTAGACGGAAGAGAAAACAACGAACATAGACCTATTGAGATTATCCCAAATTATTTGGTGAATGCACACGGTTCTTGCCTTATAAAGTGGGGCAATACGCATGTTATATGTACAGCAATGATTGAAAAAGGCGTGCCGCCATTTAAAGAAAATAGCGGGGAAGGCTGGCTTAGTTCAGAGTACGCTATGCTTCCTGGATCAACTCCAACAAGAAAACGCAGAGAAACATTGAAACCCGATGGCAGGTCTACAGAGATCAAGAGACTGATTGGGCGCGTAGTTCGCGCTATCGTCGATTTTAAGGCACTGGATGGATATACGGTATGGCTTGACTGTGATGTCATTAACGCTGATGGTGGGACGCGTACAGCGGCGATTACGGGTTCATATGTAGCGCTGATGCTAGCTGTTAAGAAATGGCTTGACAATAAAACACTCGCAATAAGTCCCATCGTAGGACAGATTGCTGCTGTGTCAGTGGGTATCGTTGGTGGTGAAGTGGTTGTTGATTTGCCTTATGTAGAAGATTCCAAAGCAGATGTTGATATGAATATTGTAATGACTGAAAGTGGCAAATTCATTGAGATTCAGGGAACTGCAGAAGG
>JAGLOK010000194.1 GCA_023139005.1 Clostridiales bacterium
GGTAATCATGAATTTTCATTGCAATCACTTGATGTATTATTTGAAGATGAAAAGGCATATGCTGACTTTCGCAACCGTCATGATAAGGCGCAAATTACACGAGAATCGCTATCTGCATATAAAGGAAACTGCTACTTAGGAGTGGATGCAGGAAGCACAACAACCAAGATTGTACTGCTGGGTGAGCATAACCAAATACTTGCTGATTACTATGCACAAAACAAAGGAAATCCATTAAAAATAATGGTGAGATTCCTGAAAGATTTATATTCAAAACTCCCGAAACATGCAAATATAGTACACTCTGGGGTGACAGGATATGGTGAAGCACTGATACAATCTGCATTCGGGGTGGATGTGGGCGAAGTGGAGACAGTTGCACACTTTACAGCTGCATCATACTTTGATCCTGAGGTGGAGTTCCTGCTCGACATCGGTGGACAAGACATGAAGTGCATCACCATTAAAGAGGGCATCATCAATCAAGTAATATTGAACGAAGCATGCTCATCAGGGTGTGGTTCATTCATTGAATCGCTATCGACATCTATTGGTATTGAAGTGAGTGAGTTTGCACAAAAGGCACTGTTTGCAAAGCATCCCATGGACTTGGGGACGCGGTGCACGGTGTTTATGAATTCACGTATAAAGCAGGTGCAGAAAGAAGGCGCTGAGGTGGGTGACATCTCCGCCGGATTATCATATTCTGTGATCAAGAATGCACTATATAAGGTGATTAAGCTACGAAACCCTGACGACCTCGGAGGACACATCGTTGTGCAGGGAGGGACGTTTCTGAACGACGCTATACTACGTGCAACGGAGCTCATCACAAAGCGAGAAGTGGTACGTCCACAGATTGCAGGGCTGATGGGGGCGTTCGGGGCTGCACTGATTGCGAAGGAACGATACGAAAAAGGGATACAGACTACACTGGTTGATAACGATGCGCTTGCGCAGTTTTCAGTGAAGAAAACAAACATGCGATGCGGGAAATGTGAGAACGCATGCCTATTGACACTCAACCGTTTTAACAATGGACAAAAACACCTATCTGGTAACAAATGCGAAAAGGGTGCCGGGGTAACAAATGCTAACATTCTGCAATTACCCAACCTTTATGATGCAAAAAACAAGCTGTTATTTGACTATACGTCGCTTACCAAGGGCGATGCACCCAAGGGAACAGTAGGGATACCTCGTGGGTTAAACATGTTTGAAAATTATCCGTTTTGGCATACATTCTTCACAGAACTTGGCTTTTCTGTGGTATTATCCGGAACATCGAACAAGGTATTATACGAAAAGGGGCTGGAGTCGATACCGTCTGAGTCGGAGTGCTACCCTGCGAAGCTAATACACGGACACGTCATGGATTTGATTGAAAAAGATGTGGACTTCATCTTCTATCCGTGCATACCGTATGATAAGGCGGAGAGCGATGGCGTGGACAATCATTACAATTGCCCGATCGTTGCATCGTATCCTGAAAATATCAAAAACAATGTGGAGCAGATACGCGAAGGCGATGTCAAATTCTTGCGTCCATTTATCACGATGCATGATGAAAAGGTACTAAAAAAACATTTAGCAGAAGTATTCCAGCAGATGGGACTTGCCAAAAAAGCAATATACCATGCTGTACATAAATCATTTAAGGAACTTGATTCTGTTCGAAACCGAATCAAGAAGATGGGCGAGGAAACGCTTAAGGAAATCGCTGATGGGAAATATCCCGGCATCGTACTTGCAGGACGTCCGTATCATGTGGATCATGAAATCCATCACGGAATCCCTGCGATTATCAATCAGTTGGGCTTTGCTGTATTGACTGAAGACGCGATTGCGCATCTATCGCCTAAATACAAAAAACTTCGCATACTAGACCAGTGGGTGTATCACTCACGACTGTATGCTGCTGCCAATGTGGTGGGCGAAACCGATAACTTGGAGCTTGTGCAACTGAACTCATTTGGGTGCGGATTGGATGCTGTTACGACCGATCAGGTGGAGGAAATCTTAAAAGCGTACAAAAAAACATACACAGTTATCAAGATCGATGAAGTCAGTAACCTCGGTGCTGCGCGCATTCGCTTGCGCTCGCTGAAGGCTGCCATAGATGATCGAAAAAATAAAACCAGTAAGGAAAATGCAAGACCTTCACTGTATCAAGACTATAAACCACCGCTTTTTCAAAAACATATGAAAACTGACTATACCGTCATCGCGCCGCAGATGTCGCCGATTCACTTTAGTCTGCTGGAGCATGCTTTGCGCGTGGATGGATTGAAGCTTGAAATACTCCCAGAGGTGAGCAAGAATGCCAAGGAACTGGGGCTCAAATATGTGAACAACGACGCATGCTATCCTACCATTATCGTCATCGGGCAATTGATGGAAGCGATAGAGTCCGGTAAATATGATTTGGATAAGTTGGCTGTCATCATGTCGCAGACGGGTGGTTCATGTCGTGCATCAAACTATCTGTCTTTGCTTCGAAAGGCGCTTTCAGACAAAGGGCTTTCACACATTCCTGCAATCTCATTGAGTGACGGATTGGAAAAGCACCCCGGATTCAAGTTCTCTACTCGGATGCTCGTAAGCGCTGGATATGCATTAATCTATGGGGATTTGTTTAACAGGCTGACACTGCGCACGCGCCCTTATGAGAAAGAAGTGGGGCAAGTGGATGCTCTTCATAAAAAGTGGGAAAAGGTTGCCATTAAAAACTTGTATAACATCAATCCTATTACATTTAGTCGTAATGTCAAAGCCATTATACGCGAATTTGAAGCGCTTGTAATCGATGAGAAAAGAAAGCCACGTGTTGGCGTTGTGGGCGAAATTTTGGTTAAATTCCACCCCGGTGGAAACAATCAGTTGGTTGCATCTCTAGAGGAATTGGGCGCTGAAGCTTCTGTTCCTGATTTGTATGACTTCTTACTGTACTCTTTGTACTCTCGGCTTTATCGCTCAAAACGCATGATTCCTACGCTTTGGGGTGTATTCACCAATAATCTATCCATAGAGTTCTTGGAGCTATTGCGCAGACCTGTAAAAAAGGCGCTTAAAAAGAGCAGTCGCTTTGATAGTATATCGACCATTCGCGAAATCGCTGATGGTGCAAAACCCTTCTTGTCCATTGGCAATCAATCGGGCGAAGGATGGTTCTTGACTGGCGAAATGGTGGAGCTCATTCACAATGGCGTGGAGAACATCGTATGCGCACAACCCTTCGCATGCTTGCCCAATCACATCATGGGTAAGGGCACGGTGCGTTCACTTCGTGATACGTTTCCCCACTCCAACATCATACCGATTGACTACGACCCCGGCGACACCAACGTCAATCAAATCAACCGCATTGAACTGATGCTGTCGATTGCTCGGGAGCGAGAAGTGTTTAAGCAGGGGTAGTACTCTAAAATAAATTAAATAAGCCAAGCAAAATGACTAGAGTGTTGTTTTGCTTTTTCATGTGATTACTGTATAATTATGTAACGCATTGCGACACACAGTTCGCTGGTTCATCAGCTTTTCCAACTCATGTAAAAATGATAGGCTTTATCGGAATTGGTAATAACTCAATGGTTGGGGCAAGTGATGCTGTAGAACAGGCTTTGGCTAAATAAAATATTGATATGAAATAAAATGATATGATTAAACCTCTATTTTGTGGGGGCTTTGCCATACTAAACATGCTTTTCTAGTCAAAATTAATCTAAATATAATACCTTATGCTTTTCAATTATCTTATCAACATTTTTCTCCGATATCTCCATCATACCTATAAAAATGTCAACATTACTACATAAATTCCTTACAGCTGAATTTAAAGTTGCTTTAACTCCAATTAGTCCCTCAGATGAGTCTTTAAAATTTATGAAAACTTTTTTAACACCTGTCATCGAGTCACTTAATTTACCCAAACTAACTATTTCATTACTAAGATTGTCTGAATTTTTTGTTGCCGATACAAATTTATTTTCTAATAGTTTGTCATAATTATTAACAATCTTTGACCATGATATATCAAAAATATCATTAAAATTTGCAAGTTGACTCGAAAAATCTCTAATTATTATAGAAGTTTGATCTATTATTGGATTCACCGCTGCTTTATTCCCAGATGATTTTAAATTATTAATCTGTTCTGTTTTTTGATTTAATTGTTCAGTCAAATCATTTAGCTCATCACTAATGACTAATACGGAGTCTGTTATTTGATCCATATCAGAACTTATCTCAAATATTAAATCAATAAATCCTTTATCATCTTCACTTTTTTTTTCAAGCTGAGCATTTTCGATAATTACTACTTCTGTTTTTACTCCTTCAATGTAATCGATAACAGGATTACTAAATTCGACATCTCCTGCTACTCCCTTGTCGAGTGCTTCTTTAATATCAGAAATAAACTTATCAGCATATGCAAAATTCAATGAATACTTAATAGACCTATAGCCTTTTAAGTCAAATGGTAATTCATCAATTTTTTGAGTTATAGTAATGACTTTTCTTCTCAATGCATGTGCTATACCTAATTCATAATAAACATTTGCGTTAACTTCAGTTAAATCAGCCAAAATAAAATCAGAGTCATTTATACCATTCACAACATCTTTCATTATGCTTTGCATATTATCGGTATCACCATTAGTGATGTTATATGTGTCTCTTAATTTCTTTTTTAAAAAATCAAATATTTTCAAGTATTCCTCTGAGAATGGCATAATAACAAAAACAGTTGGATTTGGCATGGTTTGCTCCTAAATTCTTTATATTACTATAATATCATTTGCTAATACATATTGCAAATATTGTAATTTATGGCTCCGCACAACGCTACCATATTTATTTGAAATTTAGTAAGCCCTCAGTCTTCTCTCCTCGAGGGGAGATGTCACGAAGTGACAAAGGGGAGTGGGGCTTTTGTTATCCATGATTTTACTGTATAATAATGTCTTATGATTGCATGTGAAGATTACTGCAAAAATGTACAGGTTAACAAACAGCAATGTTCGATTATTCATATAACATAAGGTGGTGTAGAATGACAAAAGTATATTTTATAAGACACGCACAATCTGATAATTCTGTTCGTGATGGCAGAGTGCGTCCGCTTACAGAAAAGGGACTTAATGATTGCCGATTGGTGACAAAATATTTAAGTGATAAATATATTGATATAATCTTTTCTAGCCCATTTAAAAGGGCTGTTGATACGATAAAGGGCTTTGCAGAGAAAATGAATACTGAAATACATATAATTGAAGACTTCCGAGAACGCAAAAGTGATAGTGATATGAGCAGTGATAACGTAGATTTTATTTCATTTATGGAGCAACAATGGACCGATAAAAACTATACATTTTCAGATGGCGAGTGTCTTGCCGAGGTTCAGGAAAGAAATATCGCTGTACTAAAAGAATTATTGGTTCAATGTAAAGGTAAAAACATTGTAATCGGTACACATGGTACAGCGTTGTCAACAATAATCAATTATTACGATAGCACATACGGATTCGTAGATTTCATGGATATGGTAAATATAATGCCGTGGGTTGTGATTATGTCATTTAACGAAAATAATTGTGTTGAAATAGATAAAATTGATTTGTTTAATTGACAGAAATTAAGATGTTGTTTAATTACTCATCATAAGTAGAAAGAAACAATGCATCCGCGTCTTGCCACAATATCTCTTGCGGAGGGTCTCGTGGGGGTGGGGTTGGGACGGCTGGGACAAACGGTTTGGAGTTTTCGGACTTAACCCCTCTGTCAGCTTTAGCTGACATCTCCCCTACGAGGGGCGATGCGAAAACTAAGTGCTTTATATTAGCAAAGAGGATATAATTAGTTTTTATTAATAAGATAATCTTAAACACGAAAGACTTCCACCGACATGTGCGGGGGAAGTCCATAAAAATAATTCAAAATCACATCATAAGCGCGAATCACAAAAATGCACGAGGAACGAGTTTTTTGTTATTCGTAAGACACTCGAGACGAATTCACTTCATTCGACTCGAAACTCCGAACGCTAGTGAGGGGTGATCAATGTATTCGTGTCTCGCAACAATATCTCTTGCGGAGGGTTGCGTGGGGTGGGGGGTTGGAATGTATAGAATACGAAAAATGAGGTAAATAAATTTGAGCATAGAATTCAAAAAAGTAAGTGACTTCAATCGGGGAACACTCCTTGAATTATTGACAGCTGCGTATTCTTATGATTACAGATATACGCAATGTTGGGGTACTGATTGGCAAACTTTTGATGACTTCTTCTTTGATAATTTGCAGATTGCAGATAAATGTGGCTTTATCACAACTTTTGATAATAAAGCTATCGGATTTGTTTCATGGGATCCAAGAAACATGCCTGAACATGTGGAAATTGGTCATAATTGCATCGCTTCAAAATATAAAGGTAATAGATATGGAAAAGTACAACTTCAAGAAGCAGTCAATAGAATAATCAAAAACGATGTGCAAAAAATCATAGTAACTACAAATAGTATGCTAATTCCTGCTCAACGCATGTATGAAAGCATTGGATTTAGAGAACTTAAAAGAAGAAAGAATGAAGGCAATTCGGATTTTTCTGGCGAATATATTGATTACGAGTATTTAATATAATAAATGCACCCACGTCTCGCCACAATTCTCTTGCAGAGGGTGTCGTGGAGAAGGATTTATCTAACTAATACGAAAAAACACGAAAGACTTCCACCGACATGTGCCAAAAGTATTGCGAAGCAATACTTACGAAAGATTGACAATTGCAAAAGTTAAGGGCATACAGGATGCGGCAAATGTTTTCGAGAAACATCGAGAGCCTCCTGTGCAATAATCATAAGCGCGAATCACAAAAATGCACGACTAGAGTGTTTCAAAATGAAACACGTACCAAGTTAAATAATAATCATAAAGTAGTTATGACATGCATTGAGAAATAATCTTGATTATTGACCATTGTGTCATTTGAAGAAATATGATTATATTGACCTAGGAGTTTTTTGTTATTCGCAAGACACTCGAGACGAATTCACTTCATTCGACTCGAAACTCCGAACGCTAGTGAGGGGTGGGGATAATCAATGCACCCGCGTCTCCCCACAATATCTCTTGAGGAGGGTCTCGTGGGGGTGGGGGGCTTTATGTTTTTGGTAAATAGTGGTATGATATTGTAAAAATTGATTAATATGAATTATGTCTGTTATGAGGATATAATTTGGAGGTGCTTTCTATGTTATTAGAAACTAATAGACTAATTTTAAGACCAATCAATATTGAAGATAGAGAGTTTGTTTTACAACAGTTTTCTGACATTGATGTAACTAAATATTTGTTTGATGAAGAACCCATCAAAACTATTGAGGAAGCAGATGAGATAATTAACTCTTATATAGCTTCAAGCACTGATTACTTAAGTAGGTGGATATTGATACTAAAAGAAAACAACAGTAAAATAGGTACATGTGGATTTCATTGCTACAACAACTCTATTAAATTCATCGATATTGGATATGACTTAGTAAAAGATTATTGGGGCAAAGGTCTTATGAATGAAGCTGTTGATAAAATTATTCAATATGCAAAACTATATATGGATATTACCTCTATAAAAGCATGTATATATGAGAAGAATATTAATTCAATAAAATTTATTGAGAATCTCGGATTTGAAAAAACAAGAAAAACTGAAACTACTTTATTTAGAGGAAAAGATTATCTTCATTATATTTATGAATTAGCTATTTAAAGACAAAGAAATTGATATAATATCATATATTTTATCAGTGTATCTTCGTCTCGCCACAATATCTCTTGAGGAGGGTGTCGTGGGGGTGGGGGTGGGGGTTGGGACGGAGAATTCTCTAACTAATACGAAAATGAGGATAATTGAATGGAACAACCCC
>JAGLOK010000195.1 GCA_023139005.1 Clostridiales bacterium
TAAAATAGTGCAGTGCACGTAAAAGGGCTCTATGAGGCAGTTCATCTCGTAATTGATGAAGATCCTGCATGAAGATTTTAGCATCTACATCACGTAATGTTTCTTTGTTGTAGTATTGTGCAACCATGTGCATCTCTTCGGGGATTGTAGCATAGTGCGGTGTTAAATCTGCGTGGCTACCCCCTGTATCGGTGATGATTAGGTGATAGCCATATTGCTGCAAATCAAGGCTTAGTTTCTGAACAGAAGGTGTAGTTGGATCAAGAAAGTCAATCGCAATCAATCCACCTACAGATGAGGCTAGTTGATCCATCAATCCACTGGGCTTTCCAAAGTAATGATTTTCTGCAAATTGTGCGATTTTTGCACATTCAATGGGATCGATATCCTCGTTACACAATGTGCTGATTGTTTTTGCGAGCAACACTTCAAATGCTGCTGAGGATGAAAGCCCGGAACCTGAAAGCACTGTGCTGTGTACTACAGCATCAAAACCACATATCTTATGGTTGTTTTTCCTCAGTCCTGCTGCAACACCACGAACTAGTGCAATAGTTGTATTATATTCTTCTTTGCAAATGTCAAGATTATTTAGATTAACGGTAATGGGTGCATATCCGAATGAGGAGAGATTAATAACCATATCCTCTCTTTTTCGTGCAAAGCAAACGGTATCACAATCTACCGCTGTTGCGATTACAAGACCATTGTTGTGATCTGTGTGATTGCCACTCACTTCAACCCTACCTGGTGCTGAAAAAATACGATAATCGCCTGCACCATAGATTTGCATGAAATGATCATGAATAATTGAATATCTTGCTGGAGTGTCCTCTGCTGAGGATAAATAGAGTTCATGAAATAATTGGTTCATTTTATTGGATTGGAATTGCTTGTTAATCTTCATGAAAGAGTATCCTTAAAGTTATAGGTCAGATATGATTATACTGTAAGCGTATAGTTTTTTCAATTCAAATAATGCGAATATCACAGATAAAATCGTGATATAATCTAACTATATTTATTTGTAAAGAGTATGAAGCAGGAGGACTAATGATGAAAATTAAAGTAGCAGGTATTGTTGTATTCGTATTTGTAATGATGTTTCTATTGACGTCGTGTCAGTTGCTTGATTTTGAAATACAGCAGACAGCAACACCAACAGCTACTTAAAACACCTGAAGTATCAAAAACTCTTGCAAATCTATTACCTGAGAGCATAGGACACACATGGATATACAATGGATTTGCAGAGTATGGACACCGGATGACGCTTAGTGAAATAACTCAAAGTGATGCAGGGAGAATATATAAAATTAGTGGACAAGTGGATGATATATCAGGCGGTGAGTCGAACAAGGATTACTCTATAGAGATATCATATACTATATCCGATAAAATGATGGTGCAGACGCATACAGGTGAAATGCTAATGGATACAGCATATGAGCGCATCATATTGATACAACTTCCGTTGCAACAAAACAATACATGGGAGCAAACAGTAATCAATAAAAACGGAAAAGATGTAACGCTGAAGTGTACTATCACAGAAGCATTTTATGAAGAGGGCCAAGAATCCTATACAGTATTATACGAGGATGTAAACAGTAGTTATTACGAAAAAAGAGAGATTCAAAAAGGACTCGGGGTCATATCCTATGAAAAGCTTTATATACCTGATGCGGGAGATGCGTTTGTGATGGGGTATCAGCTGTTTGTTGAGTGAGGTAAATATGGCGTGAAATCATTGCACCACATGATTACAGCATCTTCATTGTCTTCATAATATTTCTTGCGAATACCTGCTGTCATGAAGCCATATTTTCTATATAGTTGTTGTGCAATATGATTGCCATTTCGCACCTCTAAAGTCATTTTCTTGATCTCGAGTGCTTCCCATGCTATTTGCATCAATGATTTGAGTATCATGGTACCTATGCGTTTTTTTCTGTAGTTTTCTTTGACTGCAATATTCGTTATGTGTGCTTCGTTGATGATGAGCCATATACCACCATATCCAATGACTTTGTCATCTTTTACTGCGACAATATATCGTGTACATTGGTTATTTTCAAGCTCTTGTGTGAATGAGGCCTTCGACCATGGTGATGCAAAACAATACGCTTCAATTTTATATACTGCATCAATATCTTTTGGAAGCATGGGACGAACAATAATACTCATGATCTTTCTGATTTCTTCTTGGCAGAAGTATTTCTGAAATAATAGGGTACAAGATTTGCAGGAAGTAGCGTATCTTTGTTATCATATTTTGTTTGTGCAAGCTGCGCTGCGCTTTTTGCTGCAGTGTAGTCCTGCTGCTCCTCTGAAAAGTGTGCATCACTACCCAAGATATCAATTATGATATCATGATTCACATTGGCACCATCGCCGACGAAAATAGCTTTCCTTTTCATTTTCCTGATATCTTCTGCGATAGTTTTTACGGATTTTGCCATATCATCTGTGATTTTCAAATGACTATTTGCGCCATCGTATATTGCACTGTATGCTTGTGCGTTACGTGCATCTATAAGTGGAACAATAAGTCCATCAAAAGAGTCTACACTATGTGCTAGTGCATCCAGTGCGCTGACTGCGATGCATGGCTTTTGGGTGCTAAATGCAAGTCCTTGAATGGTTGCAATACCTATTCTTAGGCCTGTAAATGATCCAGGACCTACAACAGCTGCAAATGCGTCCATGTCCTGTGGAGTGAGTTGCATCATGTTAAAGCACTCTGATATGAGTGGCATCAGTTTTTCTGAATGGGTTTTGTTATCATTCAAAAATGCATGGTATGAAATACGACCCTGATTAATCAACGTTACTGATGCTATTTTTGTAGATGTGTCAATTGTTAATATCATGTATACTATCCAACCATTCTTCGTGTTTTATACCCTTTGCAATCAAATTGATTGTGCGTTCGTTTTCTTCGATATCTCCGATTTCTACCTCGAGATATTCGTCCCCAAATGCTCCTTGAGCATGTTCATGCCACTCGATAGCACATACATTCTGAGAGCCAATATACTCCTCGCCACCAATTCCATGAAAATCATCAACACCATTTAGGCGATACAGGTCAAAATGAATGAGTGGTAGCGTGCCTTGATATATGTTCATTATATTATAAGTGGGGCTTTTGACCAAACCATCAAAGCCTAACCCTTGCGCTAAGCCTTTTGCAAACACTGTTTTACCTGCACCCAGATTGCCTGTGAGTAGTACTACAGCACCGGGAAATGCATGCTTCCCCAGTTGTTGTGCAAGATTCAATGTTTGAATTTCACTTTTTGATGTAAATTCAATCATATTATTTATGAAGCACACTCGATAGCGGTTTGTAGATGAAAGCGGCGATCAAACATACGGCAATGCCCTTGAGTGCATTAAACGGTACAAGGGCATAGAGTATGTATGAACCTACATCTGTTACATTTTTATTTACTACCTGTGCCATTGCGAGAATTGCTTCTTTGCCAATTAGGTTGACATAAAGCGGCCAGAGAATGAAATAGTTTGCAAGTGCTGCAATGATAGCCATGCTGAAAATTCCGACAATCATTCCAAGAATCGCCGTCTTGATACTCTTCTTCTTGAGATATATCAGTGCAGCTGGAACAACAAGAGCAATACCGACAATAAAGTTTGCAAGGTTTCCTATTCCACCTGTACCATCGTTTTTCACGATGAAATGGATGATGTTTTTCAGAAGTTGAATAATAACTCCTGCCAAAGGACCCAGTGCGAAGCCACCCAGTAGTGCAGGAAGATCTGACAAATCAATCTTTAAGAATGCTGGGAAAATCGGAAGTGGAAACTCAAGGTACATCAAAACTACAGCAATAGCTGTTAGCATAGAGATTTTAGTAAGGTAACGTATGTTGAATTTGGATTTCATGAAATGCTCCTTTTCTCATCCAGACTGTTACTGTCGGTTATGGAATTGCACCATATCTTGTCTAATGTAAATATTCATCGGACTTGCGGACTATACCGCCGGTGGGGAATCACACCCCGCCTCAAAGGCTGCTGATATTAAATATGATTTGCTATCAGCAATATTAAGTTGTCAATAGATTATAATATAGGCATAATGTTTTTGCAAACAGCATTTATTATGTATAATATCACTATGGTTAATAAGAACACATCAGCACTATACATTCACATTCCGTTTTGTATTAAAAAATGCACATACTGCGACTTTGCATCATTCACAAACTATGATGGGGTAGATGCATATTTTAATGTGCTTAAAA
>JAGLOK010000196.1 GCA_023139005.1 Clostridiales bacterium
GCACATGGCAACAATCCGGTAGAGCTGGAAGAAGAAATGATGAATCTGCAACGTTTATGGTGGCAAACTCATCTCCATTAAGTCAATTTATCATCAGACATCCAGAATACTTCTTTGGTACACCACCGGAAAACGGACTACTGAATGCCAACAATCTTTTTATTCTCATCAATCACATCAAATGTGCAGCATTTGAATTACCTTTTCATGATAGCGATACCTATGGTGGAGAAGACATAATAGAAATATTAGAGTATCTTGAAGAATTAGGTGTACTGCGCCATGTAGGACAAAATTGGCATTGGGCAACCGACGAATATCCTTCTGCGGATATTAGCCTTAGAAGTGCAAGCAATGATAACTTTGTCATTATTGAAACCTCGAATAAAGCAAAACCAAAAGTGATTGGGAAAATGGATAGATTCACTGTACCGATGCTTCTACATGAAGAAGCTATATATCTCCATCAAGGGGAACAGTATCAAGTGGAAAAACTCGACTTTGAAGAAAAGAAAGCATTTGTGCGCTCTGTGAATGTGGATTATTACACGGATGCGGATTTGGCAGTATCGCTTAAGGTGTTGGATTGCTTTGAAGAAGAAGGCAATGAAATACAAAAGAATGTTGGAGAAGTGATGGTAACATCCATGGTCACGATGTTTAAGAAAATAAAATTTGATACACATGAAAATTTGGGTTGGGGTAAGGTGAAGCTGCCTGAACTTGAAATGCATACGACATCTTTTTGGATAAGCCTATCGGATGATATTGCAGAAAAATATGAAAAGCAAATATTTCAAAATGCCATGCTAGGCATTTGCAATGTGATTGCAAATATTGCTCCTGTATACTTAATGTGTGAGACTTCAGACATATCTGTTATATTCCAAGTGCGTTCACCATTTACGGGAAAGGCAACTATATTCATATATGATAATATTCCGGGAGGAATTGGTTTTTCACAAAAACTCTTTGAAATGGATACACAAATTTATCAAAAAGCAGTACAATTGATTCAAGATTGTTCGTGTCTAGATGGATGTCCTTCCTGTGTTGGACCGGATAACAGCGATAAGAAAATAGCCAAAAAATTACTGGAAGTGATCATACGTGATTCCTAATCTAAAAAGCAAACTATCCCATCTTCCGAAAGTAGAAGTAGAAAAAGCAAACATAGTTCATGAAGACAGTGATTTTCATTGCTCAAGATTTGAAAATTCATATGATATCAATTTCCCAGCGAATGAATACATATTATCTTCTTTTGCTTCTTGTAACATCTCTGCACTAAAAAAAGCATGCATGATACACGATGAAATTGATATACGTGTAGATGAAATCATTTTCTTTGATACTGAAACCACTGGATTATCAGGTGGGACAGGAACTGTCGCATTCTTAGTTGGTGTTGGAAGGCTTGTGAACAATAAATTTGTCGTAAAACAATTCTTGATGAATGATTACCATCAAGAAAATGATTTGTTGAATGAATTTGTAGATACACTCAAAGGCGCAAAAGCAGTTATTACATATAATGGAAAGTCGTTTGATGCACCATTGCTAAAAACACGTTCTATACTTAATAGAATTGAACTGGGATTGGAAAAATATATTCATTTTGATTTGTTGCATGCATGTAGACGTCTTTATGCAACAAGAATTCAACGCTGCAAACTTACAGACATAGAAGAGAAGATTTTAAACATAACAAGAGTTGATGATATTCCGGGGAGTGAGATTCCTGAGCTCTTTTTCAGATATTTAAAATGTAAAGACATGAATCTCTTAGATAAAGTAGTTGAACACAATCTTTTTGACATTCTATCTTTAGTACAGATTGCAGGTGAACTTGCAAAAAGCTATGAGCATCCAGATGAAGTTCTATTTGCAGAAGATCGCTATGGTATTGCACGTACATTACACAATTATGGCAGTATTGATAGAGCTGAACGAATATTTAAAACACTAAAGCAAGATTATGAGCCCGCCCGAGTTGCATATGCATTTATACAAAAAAAGAAGCATAAATACAAAGAAGCGATAGAAGAATTTATTATTATTGCAAATCACAATAGATTCAATATAATATATGATATTGAAGTTGCAAAGATTGCTGAACATCACATGAAAGATTATGAACTTGCGCTACAATATACAGCCAATGCAAAAGAAAAAATAAATAAAATTAGACTTTTGAACATCGAATACAATATAATTGATGATGTTGAAAATAGAAGAAAAAGAATTCTGAAAAAAATGGGGAGAATATAAATGTCGATAATTGGAAAAATATATGGAGCTGCAGCATACTTCAAACACTCGAGAGGTGAGTATGAAAATGCAGAGAAGCTTTATGAAACAGCGATGAAAAGAGGACTCAACAAATTGGAGCATCAGGGAGCTTATGCTGTACTGATTATGAGAAAGGGTGAATTTGAACGTGCAAAGGATATAATTAATAAGACTATTTCAAAACGCCCCCAAATGGATCTTCGAATAAAACTGAGAATTAACAGGGCAATAACCAATATAAAGCTTGGTAATATTAAAGAAGCAAGAGTTGCACTGGAGGATATTCATAATAATGGTGGAAATAAAAAAGTTTATCAAATACTTGGGTACTTGTATGTGCTAATTAATGATAAGAAAGCAGAGAGCTATAACCTCGAAGCGTATGATTATGATGAGGAGGATTCTATAATACTAGACAACTTAGCACAATACTATATTAATAAAAAAGATTATATAAAAGCTAGAGAGTATGCAGAAAAAGCATACGAGCATAGTCATAATTTAGTAGATGTCCTGCATCACCTTGTATTAATTGAAGAACAAGCAAACAATAAAGAAAAAGCAAAAGAATACTCACAACAGATGATGAATGCCAATATTACAGCATTAAATGATATTTCGATAGATCAAAGGGATGAAGTTAATAAAAGAATAATGGGTGTATAATTGAGCTAATCCTATTGTAGATGTATACAAGAAAACAGAATCTCTTTTTTTAGGAGATTCTGTTTGTATGTAATCTAAATAAACTTATCCCTCTGGTGCCGGTGTTGGCGAGGGCTCAGGATCGGGATCTTCTACTACAGGTACTATAGGATCTAGATAGTTTGTTTTAATTTCTAGCAACAGGTCATAAGATGCTTTAATTAAATCATAGTTTCTTGTTTTTATCTTTTCCTTTAAATCATTAATTTGTGCATTTGCTTGTGTTTTCACTTCGTCATCTATGAGCTCTGAGTGGTTAATCAGAATGAATTCTGATTCTTCAATAAGAGTATTACTCGATTCGATGATTTCATCGATAATAACTTTGTCATCATGCCATTGTTTGGTGTGAATGGGACAGAATAAATGCATAAATTCAGGGTTATCAATTGAAAATAATGCAGGATCCTCTGGGTAATTCTTGATACCAGTAGGGAAGTACAATTCAAAGTCTTCGGGTGACAATTTGTGAATAATGGAATCCGGTGGAATGCGAATATATGAAGAAGGATCCGTAATTGGACAGTATTGGGTTGCGATCAGATTGGTATCTATGCAAATTTTAACAGGGATGTGCCAATCGCAAATTTCAGTCGGTGCATGTGAAGCATGTACATAATCAAAAATAGGTTTGTATCCTGCTGCATCTACCCTGCAAGCTGCTGTAACTAACTTTCCTGATATTGGACAAGTTTCCACCTTAACTAAGTCTAATGATTCAGGAGAATCTGAGATAATGGGCTTGTTGCTTAAATCCAGCTGTTCATGAATGCTAGACATATAATCTTGCCATAATGGTGCTGCATCACGACCACCTTGTGCACCGGAGTATAAAGGTTCGTAATTATCATGACCTACCCATAATGCGGATGAATAGTATGGAGTAAGACCGGAGAAAAATACACCTCTAAAGTCACTATTGGTGCCTGTCTTACCTGCGACAGTTATATTGTCAATCTTTGCTTTGCTACCTGTTCCACGATTAACAACATCCTTCATCATATCCACCAGGAGCCAAGATGCCCATGGAGAAAATACAGTTCTATTAATTTGCATGGAAGTTGCATCTAAGAGCACGTTTCCATTTGAATCTTTGACTTGGGTAAAAGAAATGGGTTCAATATAGGTTCCTTTATTGCCCACTGCACCATAAGCAACTGCCATCTCAAGTACTGTAATACCACTGGTACCTAGTGCAAGACCAGAACCATCTTTCTTAATATGAGAAGGAGATATACCCAATGCTTCAAGTGTTCTATAGGAGTCGTCGGTTGTTACAATATCTATCAATATTCTTACTGCTGCCATATTTACAGAGCGAAACATCGCTTCACGCATGGTGATAGGACCTGAGAACGTACCACCATAATTGTTTGGATAGCCTTGTTCGTTGGTCCAGCCCGGAATCAGTGTAGGGATATCCAAAATTACAGCTGAAGGAGCGACCCCTTTGTTGAGCGCAGGTCCATAGACTGTTAACGGCTTTATCGATGACCCTACAGGCATACTGGAATGATATGCCCTGTTGAGACCTTTTTTGATGGTAGGCTCATTTCTGCCCCCAACGATTGCTTTCAATTGTCCTGTTTGATATTCAAAAACCACTGCAGCCGCTTGTGGTTGAATAATTTCTTGTGGGGTGCCATCGTTGTTTTTTACGATAACATTAGCATCACTTTCATACTTTGTACGTGGGTACTTATCCCAAGTGTATAAAGAAGTCTCAACAATGTTTTGAACAATTGGATCTACTGTTGTATATATGTGATATCCACTTGTTCTTAATTCGTTTTCTATAATATTACGATTGGTTGCATTATCATCCTGATTGCGCTTCCTTACAAAATGAGAGATGACATCAGATACTGCATATTCTAGAAAGTATGGCATGTCATAGAGTTGTTGTTTTTGGCTTTTTTCCACTACAAACATAATATCAACAAGCGCTGCTTCATACTCTGTATTTGAGATGTATCCGTTCTCATACATTCTTCTGAGCACTAGATTGGTACGATTGTCCGTTTCTTGGGGATCGTTTCTGGTGTAGTA
This sequence comes from Clostridiales bacterium, assembly GCA_023139005.1. Taxonomy (GTDB): domain Bacteria; phylum Bacillota; class Clostridia; order Christensenellales; family UMGS416; genus JAGLOK01. The sequence goes on from JAGLOK010000196.1 coordinate 5,047, forward strand.
ATTATTGCGTGGGTTAAATTGATAAGGCCTGTTCGCTACACCTGCCAATGTCGCACATTCCCTCAATGTAAGTTCACTGAGTTCCTTATTAAAATAGTCATTTGCAGCTGCTTTCACTCCGTAGTTTCCAGAACCTAGATCTATTGTATTGAGATATGCTTCAAGAATTTGATCTTTGTTGTATTGCTTTT
>JAGLOK010000197.1 GCA_023139005.1 Clostridiales bacterium
TGCACCACCTTCTGACTGCATTTCAGTAACTTTGAGTTCTTGTCCCATCAAATTCTTGCGCCCATATGCAGACCATGTGTCTGCGATCTCCGCCATTGATGAAGATGGAGTAATGGGATATATGGCAGCGACATCAGAAAATGCATACGCGACATGCGATGCAGCGGTGTTACCGTCCATAGTTTGTTTTTTGGCCATTTTGAACCTCCTAAGTTCGTTTAAATATTTGAAATAATAAAATAAGTTTATATGATATTATTATCTAACCTATAACCTTGTTTATTATATGACTATCGCATTTGTGTGTCAAGAAAAGAGGAGGCGGAAATAAACAATTTATAGTAAATTAACAAGTTTACTTTTAATTATAAACGTGCTATATTCCTAATAAAAATGATTATTTATAAAATAGTCTTACAAATAAAGCAATAGATCTGAAAATTTGTGAATCGTCAATATGTTGTTTTGTTTGTTTTGCTTCTTCTTTATATCAATTAAGACAGTTTGGATGCCACAGTCTGAGGCGCCTTTCAAATTGCCCACTAAATCATCAACAAAAAGTGTTTCATGTGCAGGTAGATTCATATTATCCAATGCATGCTGATACATTCTTGGATTTGGCTTAAGTACTCCAAGATCACAGCTAAAAGTTATCGTATCAAAAAAGTTGAGTATTCCTGCCTTTTCCAAAACGAATTTGATGGATGGGTAAGTATCAGATATAATACCAAGTTTATACTTCTTATTTAGTTCGATAAGAGTGTCCTTGACATCATCAAAGAATATGTAGTTTTCGGTATTGTATACTTTATCATGTGTTATAAGCTCAATTTGCTTACTTGTTATGTTAAGTTCAGGTAAGTGGTCTGATAACATTTTATAAAAATGCGCAAATTGTGCGTATTCTTCTTCTACAGTTCTTATCAAATGGTTTTCATCCAAATACTTTGTGCATTTTGCAAACGCTTCATTTACTCTTTCCTTGGGAATGCTTTCTAAAGTTTTAGTATCAACAAATTCCATTGCTTTTAGTGGAATCATCCAATGTCCTGTAGCAGGAGAGACAAGTGTCCATCCAATATCTAAAAAAATACCATTGATTGGTTTTGATAATTTCAAAGGTTTCCTCCAATATGTAAGTTAGATATATATTACAACAAAATGATAGATGAATCAATTGATAGACAAATGAAATTGACATTAGCATATACAATGAGTATATTATATTTTAGATAAAAGAATTGGATTTAAATCTACACATACAGAAACTAAATAACATATCATGTAAGATTATCTGAAATAGTAAGTAAGATATAAAATAAATTAAAGAAGTGAATATGATATATATTAATCAAATAAATAGTTACATACCAAATAGTGAAGCTGAAATACGCAACAAAGAAGTGATGTTGGATTTCATCAACCTCATTGGAGAAGATGTGTTATATAGACGCTCAAAATTAGCACACCTTACATCATCAGGATTTATCCTAAACCACACAATGACAAAAGTATTGATGGCACATCATAATATATATAATACATGGGCATGGACTGGTGGGCATGCAGATGGGGATAAAGACTTACTCTTAGTTGCATTGAAAGAGGCCAAAGAAGAAACAGGAGTTATAAATATATCTCCTTTGAGTCAAGACGTTCTTTCAATTGATATCCTTCCTGTATATTCTCATATGAAAAATGGAGCATTTGTTAATACACATTTACATTTGAATGTATCATATGTATTGCTAACAAGTGAGGAAGAAAAACTCACTATCAGTAGTGATGAGAACAGTGATGTGAGATGGATTTGTATCAATAAAATTGATGAATACTGCAATGAACCGGATATGGTGATTATTTATAAGAAGTTGATAGAAAAGGCAAAAAGTATAGCTAATCAGAAAAACGTTAACTAATATACATGTTGCCATCTAACAAAGAAGTATGAAATATGATTGTTTTACAAATAAGTAAAGTTAAATATTCCTTGTAAAAAGTTTAAATTTTATATATAATACTCTAAATAGTAAAGGCTATGACATAGGACGCGTGTAGTTTACGAGATATCAAAGAGAGCCGTGCAAGGTGGAAGACGGTATATCGAGTAATTTACGACATCACCTAGAGAGCTGTTTATGCAAAACATAAATCGAACTACTGCGTTAAAGTAAACGAGTGTCCATAATAATTATGGGAATTCAGGTGGTACCGCGAATGATTTCTTTCGTCCTGTAGGATAGAAAGATTTTTTTATGTAGAAAAACAGATGAGTACAGATGAGATAAGTTAGCAATTAATAATAAACGATTATAGCACTATGAAACAGAAAAAACGAATATTTTCTATTACATAGTCGTCACCAAACTCTTGTTGAAACACAAACACTCGTATGAATGTGTCTTCGACAATTCATTATGGAGGAAATATGTTATACGAAAAAGTGTCTACTAATCTAAACTTTGTAGATCGGGAAAAACAAGTATTAGAGTTTTGGAAAGAACATGATATTTTCAAAAAATCAATCGATAATCGTGAAGGTTGTGAAGTCTTTACTTTTTTTGATGGACCGCCTACTGCAAACGGAAGACCGCACATCGGTCATGTATTGACACGTGTAATCAAAGACTTGATCCCAAGATATAGGTGCATGAAGGGCTACAAGGTACTAAGAAAAGCAGGGTGGGACACACATGGACTACCTGTTGAGCTGGAAGTTGAAAAGCTTTTGGGATTAGATGGTAAGGAACAAATCGAGGAATATGGGATTGAACCGTTTATCAAGCAATGCAAGAAAAGCGTTTGGAAATATCAAAACGAATGGCGTGACATGTCAGAACGCGTAGGCTATTGGGTGGACATGGATAACCCATATGTTACATATTCTAATGAATATATCGAATCCGTCTGGTGGTCGCTAAAGAAAGTACATGAAAAAGGATTGCTCTATAAGGGATACAAGGTAGTTCCGTATTGTCCACGTTGTGGAACATCATTGTCGTCGCATGAAGTAGCACAAGGTTATGAAGATGTATCGGAAACTTCTGCAATGGTACGATTCAAAGTAACTGATGAAGAAAACACATATATTGTTGCATGGACAACAACACCTTGGACAT
>JAGLOK010000198.1 GCA_023139005.1 Clostridiales bacterium
TAACAACCAATGTGGCAAGAGCTTCGCCTTCGATGTCTTCTGCGATAATAAGAAGTTTTGAACCTTGTTGAACGATCTGCTCTAGTATAGGTAAAATTTCTTGAATGTTTGTGATTTTCTTTTCAGTAATTAAGATTAGTGCGTTATCCATAACAGCTTCCATCTTATCGGTATCTGTTACCATATAAGGTGAAGCGTATCCACGATCAAACTGCATACCTTCAACGATGTTAAGTTCAGTTTCCATAGTCTTTGATTCTTCAACTGTTATAACGCCGTCATTTCCGACCTTTTCCATAGCTTCTGCGATTATTTCGCCAACTGATGAAGCATTAGCTGAAATTGATGCGATTTGTGCGATTTCAGTTTTGCTTTCGATTGGGTGTGACATTGCTTTAATGCCTTTAACTGCTGCTTTTATTGCTGCTTCAATTCCACCCTTAAGAATCATTGGGTTTGCACCGGCTGCAAGGTTTTTGAGGCCTTCGCGAATCATTGCTTGTGCAAGTAGTGTTGCTGTCGTTGTTCCGTCACCTGCAACATCGTTTGTCTTTGTTGCAACTTCTTTAACCAATTGTGCGCCCATGTTTTCAAAAGCATCTTCGAGTTCGATTTCTTTTGCGATGGTTACACCGTCATTGGTAATCAGTGGTGAGCCGAACTTTTTGTCCAATACTACATTGCGACCCTTGGGTCCCAGTGTAATCTTTACGGTATCAGCGAGTGCATTTACGCCGCGCTCTAAAGCTTGACGTGCATCTTCTCCGTATAATAATTGTTTTGCCATTTTATTTCCTCCTGTTACTCTGCGATTGCGAGTATATCGTTTTGACGGACGATGACAAGTTCTTCGTCGTCTATTTTAATCTCTGTTCCTGAGTATTTAGAAAAGATCACTTTGTCGCCAACTTTAACGTTCATTTTTACTTCCTTGCCGTCAACTAAGCCACCCGGGCCTACTGCAACAACTTCTGCATACTGTGGTTTTTCCTGTGCAGAGCCTGGAAGTACGATGCCGCTTGCTGTGGTCTCTTGTGCCTCGAGATTTTTGATAACTACGCGATCGCCTAATGGTTTGATTTTCATTGATTTTCCTCCTTATGTGATTTTATAATTAAATATTTTTGAATCAATTTAGCACTCTTAACATGAGAGTGCTAATACAAAGTATATAATATAATGATTTTGAAGAAAAATCAATAGCAAAATGATGTTTTTACGAAGTTTTTCATACATTTTATAGATTGTTCATATTTTTTCTAGTATTGGTGAAAATTATGAAGACATAATTACTCAAAAATACGCTTTGAAAAGAGAATCTAACATAGATAGATAAGAGAACTTTGCACTATAGAAAGAATTATTAAATAGTGATATAATGGATATTCCTTATACAAGAGTAAATAACAACCAAAGATTCAAGGGAATATTATTATATGAAAAAACAAAGTAACGTACTGAAAACAGAAAAAGATTCCAAGAACATACTATCAATAATATTTATTATTATTGTTACCTTGATAGAAAGTAACAGCCTTTTATATTTCCTTGACTATAGTAAAGACAAATGGGTTTTGATAGCTATAGTTTTGTACCCATTAGTTTTGATGAACAAGAAATTTGTCGAAGCATATAATAATAATACAAATACGTTTTTTGATATAGCAAGATTAACAATTTTATCAGTAATATCTTATATATCGATATTTCTGCCATACTTAATTGTACTTAATACCGCATATATTTTCGCTGCAATTGGATATATAGCCTTTTTCTTTGTTTTAATATATTGCATCAATGAAATATTGCCAAAAATTGAATGGACATATAAAAAGACAAAGCCCAATGTGCTACGGTTCCTATTATACTTTTCGATACCTATGGTTTTATATGCGATATTGTTGATATCATGTTACCCTGGGTTATATTCACCTGATTCAGTTTATGTTTTAAATCAAGCTGTAAACAATGGTCCATATAACAACCTACACCCGATTATGTATACCCTCTCATTAAGACTATTAACAGTAGTGGGCTTTAAGTTCGGTGCAATCATGGCGCTGCAAGCTTTTATATGTGCACTTACATACGCGTACATTGCCTTTTCATTTGAAAAAATGGGTTTAAAAAGAATATTTTGCGTAATTGGTGTAATTCTATTAAGTCTATATCCACTAAACTTATTATATTCTATAACTTTCTGGAAAGACGTTCCCTATACGATTGGATTAGCGCTAATAACATTGGAACTTGTAAAAATAATACTGAACAAAGAGTATTTCAAAAGCAAACTGAATATTTCTGTATTAACATTTGGAATCATCATTACACTTATTTCAAGACATAATGGAATTGCAGGTGTTCTCTTTGCTTTTTTTATTGGCTTGGTTATTTATGCATTCAAGAAGAACAAAGGACATGTTATACGGTTTGGCATAATTTTAGTTGCTTCTCTAGTTTTTTATTTTGGAACGCTATACGGTTCAATTGCGCTTCTGGGTGACAATTTCCAAGAACCGGAGGATAATAAGTTTACCCAAACAGCAATATACTCTTTGAGAGTACAAGGGATGATTATTGTATATGTTCAGCATTGGGACACAATGAGTACTGAAAACAAAGAATATATAGATAAATACTTAGACCTTGAAAAGGTTGATGAACATCTTGAGAAATATGAAGACACCTGGGGATACAGAAGTAGTATTAAAGGATACATAGATGATGATGCTTTGCTTAGCAATAAAGCAGACTTCAATAGTGGATTCATGAGACTTCTTAAGCAATACCCGATAGATATCATCAATGCATATGCAAAGACAACGGGCATCGTATGGGCAGTACCACAATACGGATATACCATGCACTCCACACACCCACATGATTATTTGATTCTTGATCAATATGAAAATCTAGAAATCAACTTTACAAACAACTTACATGGATTGAAGAAAATCATACAAAGAGCCGCAGCGTCAGGTGTTGCAAATGCTGGTTTTTCTGCGTTGTTTTTAAGACCTGCAATCTTCATGTTGATAATACTATTGTTTCTTAATTTTGCAATCAAAAAAAGAGGATATATTGCATGGCTTATAACACTTCCTGTGATTGCAAATTCATTGGGGTATTTTGCATCAATAGAAGCACAAGATGCACGATATACGTATATTAATTTTACAGTGGCGCTGATTATGATTGCATTTGCTTTGATGAAAACAGGTAAAGAAAAAAAGACAGGGAGAAGCCAGAAGAGTTAACCAAAACAGTGAACATCGACTCGAAATGATTTCATAAGAAATTAGTTAAACAAAGAGATATAGTGGTAGAGAAGTTTATTGACAGAAGAGGTAGTATATATGAAAGTAGATAAGAAAAACATATTCAAAAACATTGGTATGAAGATCAATAATAAAACCAAAGATAGTGAGATAAGCGTCGTATCAAGTATACTCATTTTCTTAGTTACACTTCTTCAACTAAACAGTCTTTTGTATTTTCTAGAATTTAGCACACAAAAATGGGTCATATTGATTGTTGTGGTGTTTCCGTTGATTCTAATGAATAGTCAATTTATCAAGATATTTAAACAAAACAAGAATTCCTTTTCAAAGCTTTTAAGAACTGCGATATTATCAGTTTTATTTTATATCGGTATATTCTTTCCTTCTCTGAATTCATTTCAAATGGCATACATGTGGGCGGCAATCGGATATATTGTTACATTCTTCATAATAATCTATTGTGTTGATGAGGCGCTAGAAAAGATTGAATGGACGCAGAAGGAAACAAAACCTAGTATCCTGCGATTTACATTGTATTTCATCATTCCTGCATCATTATATGCACTCTTCTTGATTGCGTGTTATCCAGGTCTTGTATCTCCGGATTCTGCATATGTGTTAAACCAAGCGGTGAACAATGGACCATATAACAATCTTCATCCACTATTATATACATTGTCAATACGATTTATGACAGTAATAGGATTAAAACTGGGCGCTATAATGGCACTACAATGCTTGCTATGTGCATTGACTTATGCATATATCGCATATTCATTTGATCAAATGGGGTTGCCGAAATTCTTCTGCTTTGTGATCGTTGTATTATTAAGCTTTTACCCATTGAACTTGATGAATACGATAACTTTTTGGAAGGACATACCTTATGCAATCGGCGTATCGTTATTGAGTATAGAGATAGTAAAGCTTATCAAACAAAGAAATTATTTTAAAAGCAAACTAAACTTAGTTGTACTAATATTTGCAGTATTAATCACACTAATTGCAAGACACAATGGAATCGTCATCATTGCACTGACATTCATCATTGGAATCATATTTTTTGCAATCAAGAAAAACAAGCATGTTGCCATTAACCTGGGTATTATGTTGGCTGCATCTATCGTATTTTACTTTGGAGCACTATATGGGTCTATCGCACTATTGGGTGACAAGTATGAAGAGCCCGAGGATAATAAAGTGACACAAACTGCAGTCTTTGCACTTCGCACACAAGGGCTCATCGCTGTATATGCAGAGCATGGGGATACAATGAGTCAAGAAAACAAAGACTATATCAGCAAATATCTAGTCCTTGAAGAAGTGGATAACCATATTGCTAAATATAAAGGTACTTGGAATTATCGAAGCAGGACAAAGGTATACACCAATACAGATACCTTGCTCAACGATCGAAAAGGATTCAACAAAGGGTACATCAAACTTTTAAAAGCATATCCTTTTGAAGTAATCAATGCATACTTAAAGACGACAGGCATCGTTTGGTCGGTGCCAGAATATGGATATACGCTACACGCTGCATTCCCACATAGTTCATTTGATACCGATAAATATGAAAATGTTGATATAAACTTCGGAAATTTCTTGCCGGGAGTTAAGACATATATTATAGAAGAATTGTATGGAAAGTCTGCAGAAATCGACCATATGGCACTGTACTGGAGACCTGCATTATTCATGCTGATCATATTATTATTTCTTCATCATGCAATCAAAAACAAGGGATACATCGCATGGCTTGTTGTGATACCTGCTATTGTAAACTCACTTGGATATTGGTTTATCAATGAAGCACAAGATGCACGATATGTATATGTTAACTTTACAGTAGCATTGATAATGATTGCATTTGCTTTGATGAAAACAAAAGATGCTAAAAAGGAATCAGAGCAACTAGAGGAGACTACATAGAACTATAAACAATAATAAGGTTGAAAAATCATAGCAAAACGAAACCTGCGGACAAATAAGGTGGCTTTGCAAAGCAAAACGCCTTCGGTTATTGTGCTACAGGTTTAATAGTAGATTGAACTAAATCGCTCGAAAAAGCGTAAAATCCAAAAATGCATGAGTGAAACGAATTTTTTGGATTTTGCAAGACCCTCGGCGAAAACCTGTTTTCGCCGACAATGAAAGAATAGCTACTGCTTTTGGATATATATTGTCTGCGTGGGGAAAGCAAACTCGATTGCATTCTTATCAAAGACATCTTTGATACCGAAGTTTATATCCTGTTGGACATCCATGAACATTGTGTAATCTTGGCTTAGGACATAATAGACAATTTCAAATGTAATGCTAGAATCATCAAAACTCTTTAAATGTACGCGGTCATATTTCGTGTTTTCAAGATCGTTGATAATCTTTTTAATCATATCTGGGATTTGACGAAGCTTGATAGATGGCGTGTCATAAGTGACGCCGACAGAAAATGCAATGCGCCTATTTTTCATATGCTTGTAGTTGCGTATCCTTGAGTTCGTAAGATCATTGTTAGAAAAGACTAGCTGTTCACCCGACAGGCTACGTACACGGGTTGTTTTGATACCGATGTGTTCAATAGTGCCACTCATGTCTCCAACGTTGATGAAGTCACCGATTTCAAAGGGTCTATCAAAAAATATTGTAACAAACGAAAAGAGATCCTGTAGAATCGAATTCAATGCGAATGCGATTGCGATACCACCAACGCCTAAGCCTGCAAGCAGTGCAGTAATTTCGATATTCAGATTATCTAGAAACAATAATAATGCACAGATCCATACGATGATTTTGATGAGTACACTAATCCATTTCATCGATGTTACATTGGTAGCACGGTTTTTCTTTTCAAGATATCCTGTAAATAGCAATATCAACAAATTCGATAATGCCATTGCACCAAACAGTATGATCAATGCAAAAGTTACAATTCTGATGATGTTTGAAACGCTATCAGTGAAAACGAGAAGATTTGAGCTGAAGTATATCGCACCAAAAAACATGAGTGGGAGAATGAAGCGATTTAGCATCTTCACCATTGAATCATCTATTGTTGTTGCTGTTGTTGCTGCTTTCTTTTTTAGGCGCACGACAATGATCTTCTTGATAATCAAAAGGATTATCATTGAACCTACCAATACAGCTGCAAATACCAGATAGTCTTTTACGGTGTTGTTCCAAAATATAATCTTCAATATATCTTCCATAATTGCTCCTTTTTACTAGAACAAGTGTATCATAATGAGGAGGTGGAGACAATT